>CAZONS010000040.1:0-9494 GCA_964581195.1 uncultured Thiobacillus sp.
CGACGCTGGAGCGTCGGTACTTGCTCCCACGCTGGAGCGTGGGAGCGAGCCGGGTAAGCCGGCTCCTCCAGTCGTTTCTGGTCCCCACGCTCCAGCGTGGGAACCCGTCCTGGACGCTCCAGCGTCCCGTGGTACCCGTTGCGGGGCCATGCGAACGCGACGCTGGAGCGTGGGAGCGAGGCTGGGGGAGTTGGCCCGCTGACTTTCAGGCGTCGTGTGAGTTATCTTCGCGGCCTCGTTCGTCGCAGTGGAGTAGCCCGTGTCCGACCCCCTCGTTTCCGTCATCGCCGCCATGGCCCGCAATCGCGTCATCGGCATCGACAACACCCTGCCCTGGCGGCTTTCGGAAGACCTGAAGCACTTCAAGGCATTGACCATGGGGCACCACATCGTGATGGGGCGCAAGACCTATGAATCCATCGGCAAGCCGCTGCCGGGTCGCACCACGGTGATCGTCACCCGCGACCCGGCCTATCGGGTGGTGGGCTGTTTGACCGCGCATTCCATCGACGCGGCCATCGCCGCCTGCACAGGCGACACCGAAGTCTTCTTCGTCGGCGGCGCCGACATCTATGCCCAGGTGCTGCCGCGCGCCGACCGTCTCTACCTCACCGAAATCCAGGCCGATTTCGCCGGCGATGCCTGGTTTCCCGAGTTCGATCGGGCATCATGGCGGGAGCGCGAACGCCGCGAAAACGTCAGCGCGGACGGGTTGGCCTACCACTTCGTGACCTACGAGGCGGTGCCGGCTGGGGCGTCGCAGGTCTGATCAGAGGTTGGATCGTCAGGTAGCGATACAGCCGCAACCCGACCTACGCGGTGCCGCCGAACAGCGCGTCCAGTTTCGCCCGCGCGTCGTCCACCGATTTCGCCGGGGAGTAGGCATTGGGTCGTGGCTGGAACCAGTCGCAGAAGTTGGCGCGGGTCTTGTCCTTCACATCGTCGGCCGCCGGTTCGCGGCATTGCTTGGCCTTGCCGGTGTCGTAGTGGCGGCAGAGCCGGCAGACGTGCTGCTCGGCGTGGCAGGCCAGGCACTCGGCGCGGCGACCCAGGGGGAGCGGCAGTTCGGACAGGCTGGCGCCGCATTTCCAGCACACCAGATCATCGTTCATGTGCAATCTCCATCGGCGAGAATGGCGGTCATCTTGGGCATGGGAGTGTGACATGGGCTTCGGTCTGATCATCATCGGTGACGAACTCCTTTCCGGGAAGCGGGAAGACAGGCATTTCGCCCACGTGCGCGGCCTGATGGCGGCGCGCGGCCTGCGGCTGGATCGGGTGAGTTACCTCGGGGACGATCGCGAGCGCCTGGCTCGGGCGCTGGCGCAGAGTTTCGCATCCGGCGACATCGTGTTCAGTTGCGGCGGCATCGGTGGCACGCCGGACGACCATACCCGCCAGGCCGCCGCCGCCGCGCTGGGGCTTCCCCTGGTCTCGCACCCGCGGGCGCGCGAACTCATCGCCGAACGCATGGCCGAGGTCGGCCAGCCGCTGACGCCGGATCGCTTGAGCATGGGCGAGTTCCCCGAGGGGGCCGAGATCATTCCCAACCCGTTCAACCGCATTCCCGGTTTCAGTATGCGCGATCACCATTTCGTGCCCGGCTTCCCGGTGATGGCCTGGCCGATGATCGAATGGGTGCTGGACAGCCATTACGCTCACCTGTTCCATGCCGACGCGCAGGTCGAGCGGGCGTTGCGGGTGGAGGGGATCGCCGAGGGCACCCTGACCCCCTTGATGCGGGAGGTGGAACAGGCGCATCCGGGGGTACGCGTGTTCAGCCTGCCGCACATGGACCCGCAACGTCAGGTGGCCCATCACATCGAATTGGGCGTGAAAGGCCCGCCGGAGCGGATCGAAGCGGCCTTCGCGCGGTTGACCGAGGGGGTGTCGGCCTTGGCGGAGGCTGGTGGGGCATTTTCCGATGCAAGTTTGCGGCAGGCCTGACGTCTCTCGTAGGCCAGGTTGGCGCGGTGGCGGCGAGGCCGCAACCTGACCTGCGAGGGGGTGCCAATGCCGTTCGGCCCACGCGCTGCCGCTGGATCAGGTGTCGATGATGTCCACCGGCGTATAGGCGGGTATCAGGTCGAACAACTCCATCAGGTCGGCGTTGCGCATGCGGACGCAGCCATGTGAGCGAGGGGCTTGCTCGAAGGTTTCGTCCGGGGTGCCGTGGATGTAGATGTAGCGGCGCATGCTGTCGCGGTTGCCGAGACGGTTGAAACCGGGTTCCGTGCCGGAAAGCCAGAGGATGCGGCTGAGGATCCAGTCGCGTTCCGGTTCGGCCTGGCCGAGTTCGGGGGAATAGACCTCGCCGGTCGGCCGGCGTCCCTTGAACACGGTACCCGGCGGTTGGTCGGCGCCGATCTTCGCGCGCACGATGTGGCGGCCGCGCGGGGTGCGCTGGCTGCCGCATTCCTCGCCGGGGCCGTTGGCGGCGGTGGAGACCGGGTAGCGGCGCAGGACGGCGCCGTCGTCGTCCCGCAGTTCCAGTTCCTGCCGGGCCAGGTCGATGCGCAGTTTCATGCTTCGCCGCGGGCCCGCTGCCGGCGTTCCGCGAAAAAGGCCGAGAGCAGGGCGCCGCATTCCGCGGCCAGGATGCCGGTGGTGACTTCGCAATGGTGGTTGAGACGTGACACCCGGCCGGGCAGTTCGCCGAACAGGTCGATCACGCTGCCATGGGCGCCGGTCTTCGGCGAATCCGTGCCGTAGACCAGGCGGCCGACCCGCGCGTGCATGATGGCGCCGGCGCACATCACGCAGGGCTCCTGGGTGACGTAGAGCGTGCTGCCGGGCAATCGGTAGTTGTTCAGCTTCGATCCGGCGGCGCGCAGAGCCATGACTTCGGCGTGGGCCGTGGGGTCGCGGGCGGAAATCGGCTGGTTGTAGCCGCGTCCGACGATCTCGCCGTCGACCACCAGCACCGCCCCCACCGGCACTTCGCCGGCCGCCCAGGCGAGTTGCGCCTGCTCCAGGGCGGCGCGCATGTAGTCGCTATCGTCGGGCATCATCGTATTGCGGTGTGGCGGGGGGGACGGATGTCGCGGATGGCGCGTTCAGGCCGGCCAGCGCCAGCTTGGCGTCGCGGTCGAGTCTCTTGATCGCCATTTCGCGCCTGCAGGCGTCCGCCCGGCTGGCCGCCTCCTCGCAATGCGCCAGCGTCACCGGTCGCCGCGCCCGGGTGTAGCGGGCGCCCAGCCCGCCGCCGGCATTGTGTTCGCGCAGGCGGCGGACCGGGTCGGTGGTGACGCCGGTATACAGCGTGCCGTCGGCGCAGCGCAGGATGTAGACGTACCAGCCGGGCACCGCGCTTACTGCTCGTCCGTTTCCGGTTTGAAGGCGGCGGCGAGTTGCTGCTGCACGTTGGGCGGCACCTGCTCGTGATGGCTGAACTCCAGGGTGTAGGAGCCCTGGCCGCCGGTCAGGGCCTTCAGTCGCGATTGCAGGTTTTCCAGTTCCGCCAGCGGCGCCTGGCCGCTGACGATGAGCATGCCGCCGCGTCCCGTCTCATGGCCGGTGATCTGGCCACGGCGGCCGGAGAAGTCGCCACTGACGTCGCCGATGGCGGATTCGGGCGCGGTGAGCTGCACCTGGACGATGGGTTCCAGCACCACCGGGCGCGCTTGCGCGGCGGCTTCCAGGAAGGCTTTCTTGCCGGCGGTGACGAACGCGATCTCCTTGCCGTCGACCGCGTGGCTCTTGCCGTCGTAGACGGTGACCTTCACGTCCTGCATCGGGAAGCCGGCGACCGCGCCCTGCTCCATGGCCTGGCGCACGCCCTTTTCCACGGCGGCGATGAAGGGGCCGGGAATGACGCCGCCCTTGACCGCGTCGACGAACTCGAAGCCGCCGCCGCGCGGCAGTGGCTCGATGCGCAGGTAGACCTCGCCGAACTGGCCGGCGCCGCCGGTCTGCTTCTTGTGCCGGTAGTGGCCCTCGGCGGGTTTGGTGATGGTTTCGCGGTAGGGAATGGTGGGCGGGTGGGTGTCCACTTCCAGGCGGAATTGCTCGCGCATCTTCTCCAGCACGAACTTCAGGTGGTTTTCGCCCTGGCCGCGGATCACCGCCTCGTGGGTGGTGGGGTCGTGCTCGATGTGCAGGCCGGGATCTTCCGCGCGCAGGCGGTGCAGGATGTCGGAGAGCTTGTCGACCTCGTTCTGCTTCTTCGGTTTCACCGCCAGACCGTAGACGGCGTGCGGGAAGTCGAGCGGGCGCATGTGGATGTGGTCGTCTTCCGGGGCGTCGTGCAGCACGTCGTCGAAGCCGAGATCGTCGATCTTGGCCACCGCGCAGAGGTCGCCGGGGATGCAGGCCTTCACTTCCTCCAGTTGCTTGCCCTGGAGGCGGTAGAGGTGGTTGACCTTGAATGGCTTGCGCGATTCGCCGATGTAGAGCTGCGAGTCCGGGGTGACCGTGCCCTGGAACACCCGGAACACGGCGGTCTTGCCGACATAGGGGTCGATTTCCACCTTGAACACATGGGCGAGCACGTGTTTGTCCGGATCCGGTTCGGCGGTCAGCGGCACCGCCGCTTCGCCCTCGCCGCGGACGAACAGGGGCGGGTTGCCTTCGGTGGGGTTGGGCAGCAGCTTGCCGATGATGTCGAGCAGTTCGGGGATGCCGGCGCCGCTGCTGGCGGAGACGAAGCACACCGGCACCAGATGGTTTTCCCGAAGAGCCTGCTCGAACGGGGCATGCAGTTGTTCCGGCGCCACCTCGCCCTGTTCCAGATAGAGGTTCATCAGATCCTCGTCGACTTCCACGACCTGGTCGACCAGGGCGCGGTGGGCCTCTTCCACCGAGGAGAAGTCCGATTCGCCACCGGGGTTGAAGAAGCAGTCGGTGACCGTCTTGCCGCCGCCGGCGGGCAGGTTGATCGGCAGGCATTCGCGGCCGAAGGCGGTCTGGATTTCGCCGAGCAGGGCGGCCAGATCGAGGTCTTCCGTGTCGATCTTGTTGATCACGATCATGCGGCACAGCTTGCGTGTCTGTGCCCAGTGCATCATGCGGTGGGTGGTGAGTTCCAGGCCCTTCCTCGGGTCGATCACCACCACGGCGGTCTCGACGGCATCGAGGGCGCACATGGCCTGGCCCATGAAATCGGGATAACCGGGGGTGTCGAGCAGGTTGATCCGGTTGCCTTGGTGCTCGAGATGGGCGACGGCGACCTTGATCGAATGCTGGTGATTCTTCTCCAGGGCGTCGTAGTCGCAGACGGTGTTGCCACGCTCCACGCCGCCGGCGGTGGGAATGGCGCCGGCGGCGGCGAGCAGGGCTTCGATCAGGCTGGTCTTGCCGGCGCCGCCGTGGCCGACCAGGGCCAGGGTTCGGATGTTTTGCGAGGTGGTCATGATGATGTGCGTGTTGGAGATGGAAGGGCGCGGGCGAGCGAGTCAGTTCGACTCGATCAGCAACTCTCCGCGATTGGTGATGAGGTCCCAGACCTGGGGCGCGACGCGCTGGATGTTGGGCAGGGCTTCGTCGGCCGTGGTGAGGCAGGGCACCCGCAGGCCGTGGTAATCGACGTCCGGACCGATGCGGTGAAAGATCACGCCGAAGCGCCCGAGCAGCCGGACCAGCGCGGGTTCCATGACCGCGTAGCAATGGCTGATGTGGTGCTCGTGCGCCATGCGCATGACGGCGGCGAACAGTCCGAGCGAGATGTGCGGCAGGACGCGGCGCTCATCTTCCTCGAAATACATGTCGATGTCGGAAGCGACAACGGCCAGGCTGCTGGCTTCACCGAGACGCCGCTTGAACACCTTGGATACGGCAAAGCGCGATATCTCGCCCAGATGCGCGCGTATGGCGAAGTCCCGCGCCGGCTGGTCGAGGGCGCAATGCGCCTCGATCGGGTAGGGCGCCTCCAGTCTCCGCCGGTCCGGCAGCACCAGACGGGTGGTCGCCGCGTAGAGGCCGGTGCGCAGATGCCTGAGCAGGTAGTGGTCCGAGCGGGTGTCGTACTCGTCTTCTTCCAGGTAGACGATCTGGCCGTCGGGGTTGATGGTTTTCTTGCAATCCGCCTCGGTCTCGAAGCCGGTTTCCAGCACATAGACCTGATAGCGCAATTGGAAAACCTCCTCCCGCAGTTCATCGGTGTCGGCATGAACCAGCTCGAAGTATTGGTTGAAAGCGGAAAGCAGATCCTGCTGCATGGCGTGGAGGGGTTGCCGTCATGTTTTTCTGTCAGGGTAGCGAAGCGGATGCAGAAGGTAAACAAGCCATTGCATTCGACGCGCTGTACGACTTGGCAAGCACGCGTCCAGGCGTGTGAAAAATCATCTTGCACCGCAACACGAGTGCCGTTAGCGTGCGACACGGCGTCAACTCTGCGATGAATGCGACATGAAGCGTGAACCTCAAGCCACGACGGCCCTGTACTCGGGTAACGCCGATTATCTGGAGGCGCTGGAGGCCGCGGGGCCGGAACTGCTGCCACCGTCGGCCCCGGGCTCGGCCCTGGCGGCGCGCTTCCCGAAGAAGGAGGCGCTGGATGTCTCCGACCTGCCCCTGCTGAAATGCGAGGCGAGCCAGGTGGGGGTGCTGCAATTGATCAACGCCTACCGCTTTCGCGGTTTTCACGTGGCGGATCTCGACCCCCTGCATTGCGTGCTGCCGCCGCAGCTCCCCGAGCTGGACGCCAGCAATCACGGCCTCACCGCCGCCGAGCTGGATCAGGAGTTCGACACCGGTTCCCTGGTCGGCCCCGCGCGCGACAGCCTGCGCAACATCATCGCCCGCTTGCGGCGCGCCTATTGCGGCACCCTGTCGCTGGAATACATGCATCTCACCGACACCGGGCAGAAGCGCTGGCTGCAGCAGCGGGTGGAGGGGGATGCCGGCCTCGAGATGGAGCCCCCCCTGCAGCGCTGGCTGCTGGCCCAGCTCACCGCCGCCGAGACGCTGGAGAAGACTCTCCACACCCGTTATGTCGGTCAGAAGCGCTTCTCCCTGGAAGGGGGGGAGTCGCTGATCCCCCTGCTCAATTACCTGCTGGAACAGGGCGCGCGCGCGGGATTGCGCGAGGTCGGCATCGGCATGGCGCATCGCGGCCGCCTGAATGTGTTGCACAACGTGCTGCGGCGCTCGGTGATCGAGTTGTTCGAGCGCACCCATCAGGCCGGCAACACGCAGCGCACCGGTGATGTGAAGTACCACCAGGGCTTCGCGGCGGAACTGGATACCGCCGGCGGGCCGATCCGCGCGGTGGTGTCCTTCAACCCCTCGCATCTGGAGATCGTCAACCCGGTGGTCGAGGGCTGGGTGCGGGCGCAGCAGCAGCGGCGCGGCGACCACGATGGCAGGCAGGTGATGCCGATCCTGATCCACGGCGATGCCGCCATCGCCGGCCAGGGCGTGGTGATGGAAACCCTCAACATGGGCGCCACCCGCGGCTTCAGCACCGGCGGCACCCTGCACATCGTGATCAACAACCAGATCGGGTTCACCACCTCCGATCCGCGTGACGCCCGTTCCACCCTCTATTGCACCGATGTGATGAAGATCGTCGAGGCGCCGGTGCTGCACGTCAACGGCGACGATCCCGAAGCCGTGCTGCGCGCGGCGCGGATCGCGCTGGAATATCGGATGACCTTCCAGCGCGACGTCGCCATCGACCTGGTCTGCTATCGCCGCCTGGGGCACAACGAGCAGGATGAGCCGATGGTCACGCAACCGCTGATGTACCGGCGCATCCAGGCCCTGCCCAGCACGCGTACCCTGTATGCGCGTCGATTGGCCGAACTGGACGTGGTGGACCCCGCCTCCGCGGAGGCCATGGTCATGACCTATCGCGCCAGCCTGGATGCGCGCATCGGCCGCCAGGCGGATGCGAAAAGCCCCTTCGCCCCGGATTGGAGTCCTTACAAGAACATCCACTGGCGCCATCCCGCCGTCACCGCGATCCCCCTGCAGCGGGTGCAGGCCCTGGCGCAGCGCCTGACCACCTTGCCCGTCGATTTCGTCCTGCATTCGCGGGTGGAGAAGATCATCGACGATCGCCGCCGGATGGGCGAGGGCACGTTGCCGCTGGACTGGGGCATGGCGGAAACCCTGGCCTACGCCAGCCTGCTCGCCGACGGCACGCCGGTCCGCCTGACCGGACAGGATTCCGGCCGCGGCACCTTCTTCCACCGTCACGCCGTGCTGCATGACCAGAAGCGCGAGCGGTGGGACGATGGCGTCTACATCCCGTTGCAGAACCTGATCCCCGGTCAGGCCAATTTCCTGGTGGTGGATTCCCTGCTGTCGGAAGAGGCCGTGCTCGGCTTCGAATACGGCTACGCCAGCGTCGCGCCCGAACAACTGGTGATCTGGGAGGCGCAGTTCGGCGACTTCGTCAATGGCGCCCAGGTGGTGGTGGACCAGTTCATCGCCGCCGCCGAAACCAAATGGGGCCTGCTCTCCGGTCTGACCCTGTTCCTGCCGCATGGCTACGAGGGGCAGGGCCCGGAACACTCCTCCGGTCGGCTGGAGCGTTTCCTGCAGCTCGCCGCCCACGACAACATCCAGATCGCGCAGCCCACCACGCCGGCGCAGATGTTCCACCTGCTGCGCCGGCAGGTGGTGCGCCCCTACCGCAAGCCGCTGATCGTGTTCACGCCGAAGAGTCTGCTGCGCCATCCCGACGCCAGTTCCCGTCTGGACGAGCTCGCCTCCGGCGCCTTCCAGCCGGTGATCGACGAGGTCGATCCGATCGATCCGAAGCGGGTGACCCGGCTCGTCTTCTGCTCCGGCCGCCTCTATTACGACCTGCTGCGCCGCCGCCAGAGCCTGGCCAGCGAGGACGCGGCCATCATCCGTGTCGAGCAGCTCTACCCCTGGCCGGACCTGGAGGTCGCGGCGATCCTGGCGCGCTATCCGCGGGTCGACGACATCGTCTGGGCACAGGACGAACCGCTCAACCAGGGCGCCTGGCGCTATGCCGCCTACCCGATCCGGCTCGCCACCGGCATCACCTTGCGCTACGCCGGGCGTCCCGAGTCGTCCTCCCCCGCCGCCGGCTATCTCAGCCTGCACAAGCAGTTGCTGGAGGAGATCCTCGACGTGGCGCTGGGCCCCAGATCCTGATTCCTCAAGGCCATACGGGCCGCTGGCGTGTGGCACGGCGGGAGATTCGCTAAGCTTCGCCCCGAATCCCACCACCGGAGCCACACCATGAGTGAATCGAGGCATGTCCTGAATGCCCGCAAGATCCGAATCGAGTCCAGCCTCGCCACCTTGTTCGAGCGGGTCGACAACGCCCTCGTCAGCGCCATGGACGGCCTCGGCGGCCGCGATGCGGCGGCCTGCGACCGGGTGGTGAGCGCGGATGCCGAGCTCAACGCGATGCGCCAGCGCGTCGAGCAGGACTGCATGCTGGCCATCGTCTCGCAACAACCCGTGGCGCACGACCTGCGCGATCTCCTTGCCGACATGCGCATGGCCTCGGAGCTCGAACGCATGGGCGACCATGCCAGCGGCATCGCCTTCAGCCTGCGCTACATGGATGCGGC
>CAZONS010000040.1:9594-15910 GCA_964581195.1 uncultured Thiobacillus sp.
CAGTGGCTGGGCTGGCGTTTCGGCTTTCCCTCCATCCTGCTGCTGTTGCTGTTCGGCATCCTGGCGGGGCCGGTGGGTGGCCTGGTGCAGCCGGCGCAGATGCTGGGCAATCTGCTCTACCCGGTGGTGTCCCTGGCCGTGGCGCTGATCCTTTTCGAAGGCGGCCTCAGTCTCTCGGTCAAGGAATTCCGCGCCGTCGGCGGCATCGTCGCGCGCCTGGTGACGGTGGGCATGTTGGTGACCTGGGGGCTGACGCTGCTGGCGGCACACTGGCTGCTCGGCCTGGATTGGCCAATGGCGGTGTTGCTGGGGGCCGTGCTGGTGGTATCCGGGCCCACCGTGGTGGTGCCCATGCTGCACCACATCCGGCCCGCCGGCGTCAGCGGCCCGGCGCTCAAGTGGGAGGGCATCGTCATCGATCCGGTCGGCGCGGTGCTGGCGGTTCTGGTGTTCGAAGCCCTGATCTCGGGTCAGGCCACGGGGGCGGAGATCGCCACCAAGCTGGCCATGACGGCGGCCACCGGGACCCTGCTCGGGCTCGCCGGCGCCGTGGCCATGGTACTGATGCTGAAGCGCAACTGGCTGCCGGACGACCTGCATGTGCCGATGATGGTCTCGCTGGTGGTGGTGGTGTTCACCGCGTCCGACCTGCTGCAGTCCGAGTCGGGCCTGCTGGCGGTGACCGTGCTGGGCTTTGCCATGGCCAACCAGAAATATGTGCAGGTCCAGCATATCGTGACCTTCAAGGAGAACCTGCGGGTGATGCTGATCGGCAGCATCTTCATTCTGTTGGCGGCCAACCTGAAAGCCGCCGATCTGCTCTCGCTGGGCCTCGGCAGTCTGGCGTTTCTCGCCGTCCTGCTGCTGCTGGTTCGGCCGGCGGCGGTGTTCATCGCCACCCTGGGCACGCGGCTGACGACGCGGGAAAAATGGTTCATGTCCTGGCTGGCACCGCGCGGCATCGTCGCGGCGGCGGTGGCCTCGGTGTTCGCCCTGCGCCTGGACGAACTCGGCTATCCCGGCGCCGATCGCCTGGTGGCCGTCACCTTCTTCGTCATCATCGGCACCGTGGTGGTCTACGGCCTGAGCTCGGCGACGCTGGCCCGGCGTCTCGGCCTGACCAAGTCCGGCGCCGACGGCGTTCTGGTGCTCGGCGGTCTGGCCTGGGTGCGCGACATCGCCAAAATACTGCATGAAGAAAAGGTGCCGGTGATGCTGGTGGACAACAACTGGTACAGCGTGCGCCAGGCGCGCATGGACGGCATTCCCGCCTTCTACTCCAACGTCTATTCGGACGCGGTGCTGGAGCGGGTGGAACTCGGCGGCATCGGCCGCCTGCTGGCGATGACCGGCAACGACGAGGTCAACTCCCTGGTGGCGCTGCATTTCACGCCCATCTTCGAGCGCAACAACATCTACCAGATCGTGCCCGAGGAGCAGAAGCTCAGCGGCGCCGTCTCCGAGCATCTGCGCGGCCGCTCATTGTTCGGCGAGGGACTGACCCATTCCGAACTGAGCCGGCGTTTCTTCAGCGGCTGGACCCTGAAGAAGACCCGGGTCGGCGAAAGCTTCGACTATCAGGCCTATCTCGACCGTTACGCCGGCCAGGTGGTGCCGCTCTTCCTCATCGGCGAAAAGGGGCGCTTGCGGGTGGTCGCGGCCGGTGCCGCCGTGAAACCCGCACCGGGCCAGATCATGATCAGCCTGGTCAAGCCCTTGCCGAAGCCGGAGGGCGCGCCGGTGGACAGGCAGTGAGCCGACGCGCTCAGGGCGATTCGCGGGTGCGCTTGCGCAGCTCGTGGTGAACGGCCAGCAACAGCGCCATCGGCAGCAGAAAGCCGATCAGGAACGGGGCCAGCGCCAGCAGCCGCTCGAACCAGCCCACTTCCGCCGTCACCGTGTTCCAGACCGTCGCGACCAGCGGCAGAACGGTGAACAGCAGGGTCGGCAGGAGGAACCAGAGGCTGCCCTTGCCGCCGGCCCGGGCCAGGCGCATCGAGAAGAAGGACACCAGCGCCACCACCAGCGCCGACACGGCTCCCCAGGCCATGCCGAACAGCCCGGCAATGACGCCGCCGATCTGCGCGACGAGGAGCAGGGCGATGACCACGGTGATGAGCTGTCTGAGGGTCTTGTCGGTCATGGTGATCTCGATACGCTGGTGGGGAGGCGTCAGGTCGCGTCACGGCCCGGCTCATGGGCATCGTAGCGCGGCAGGTCGCCACAGATGTCTTCCCAGTTGGCCTTCGATGACGCGAAGATGTGCGCGATCGGTCGTTCCTGGATGTCCGATTCGATGGTGCCCAGGCGAACCCGGACCTGATCCGGTCTGGCAACCGATCGGCTGAGGATCGGCGATCCACAGGTTCCGCAAAAGTATTTCGTCTGCCCGGGACTGGATTCGTATCCGACCAGCCTTTCCGCTCCCGAGTGGATCGCGAAGTCGTCGCTTGCCACGATGCCATTGCTGGCGAAAGCGCTTCCCTGGGCCTTGCGGCAGCGCGAACAATGGCAGTAGACGATGTTGCGTATCGGCCCGGTAATCTCGAATCGGACCTGTCCGCAAAGGCAACTTCCCTGGTACATGTGCGTTTCTCCTACGAAATTCGGGCGATGCTTCGCCCCGTCATTCAGCGCGGTTCCAGCCGGAAGCCCGGTCCCAGCGCCTCGCGGATCTCCCGCAACGTGAGATGGCGCATCATGGGATAGACGCCGGGCATGTTCTGGTTGCTCATGCAGGCCAGCAGGCGCACCCCCGGCTGCCGTTCGGAACGCAGCCAGAACAGGGTCTTGTAATAGATGTGGCTGGGCAGGTCGTTATCGGACAGGCCGACCCGCATCGGCGCGAGAGGAAACCTCGGCACGACGTGGGGCATCGAGGCGAGCGCGTCGGCGAGGGTGCCGATGCTGTGGCCGATGCGGGTGATGAGAAACGCATCCGGGCGCACGGTCCGCGGCGAATCGCTGACGGTTTCGATCTCGAACACGCAGAAAGGGTCGTATTCGCGCACCCCGTTGCGCGCCACGGGCTGGCCGTATTGCAGGCGCACGCTGGCGGATTCGGGGGGAATGGTCAGTGCCGAAAGCAGAGTCAGGCGGCCGTGATCGGGGGCCGCCACCGTGCCGGGCTGGCTGGCGCAGCCGGCCAGGAGGAGGAGGGCGATGAGAACGAAGCGCGAGAGCATCGACAGGCCGGGTCGGTTGGAAGGGAATTACTGGGTATCATCGCTCCATGTCACGAAAAACCCCAGTCGAAGTTTCGGACGGCGCCCGCGTGCGCCTGGATAAATGGCTCTGGGCGGCGCGTTTCTACAAGACGCGCGCGCTGGCCCACGAGGCGATCGTCGCTGGCCGGGTGCGCGTCGGCGGCGAGCGGGTGAAGCCGAGCCGGGAAGCGCGGGTCGACGACATGCTGACCCTGTCCATCAACGATGACGAATGGGTGGTCAGGGTATGCCGGCTGTCGGAGCGACGCGGTCCCGCCAGCGAGGCGCGCGAGCTCTATGCCGAAACCCCGGAAAGCCTCGCCGCCCGTCTGGCCGCCATCGAACAACGGCGGCTGATGCGCGAGCCCGGCAGCGGCATTCGCGGGCGGCCGAGCAAGAAGGACATGCGCCTGATCCATCGTTTCACCGAGTCACACTGAAATCAGCCAGGACACGCTTATGGAACATTTCGACTGCATCGTGATCGGCGGCGGCGCCAGCGGCCTGGTCAGCGCCGCGCGCATGGCGCGCGATGGCCGTTCGGTCCGGGTGCTGGAAGCGGAAGACCGCCTGGGCGGCTGCATCCGCTCCTGGCGGCCGCGCGACGATTTCTGGCTGGAACTCGGCGCCCACACCGCCTACAACTCCTACGCTCCGCTGCTGGAAGCGCTGGACGAGCGCGGCCGCCTGGAAGACCTGCTGCCGCGCGAGAAGGTGGGCTACCGTTTCGTCGAAGCCGATGGCCGTCTGAGCTCGCCGCTGGCGCGGCTGAATTTCATCGAAGCCGCCTTCAGCCTGCCGGCCGGCCTGTTCAGGAGCAAGACCGGGCGGAGCGTCGGCGAGTGGTTCTCCGGCCTGCTCGGCCGTGGCAATTACCGGCGTTTGCTGGCGCCGGCCTTCGCCGCCGTGCTGTCGCAGCGCGCCGACGATTTTCCCGCCGCCTGGCTGTTCCGGAAAAAGCCGAGGATGAAGCGGGCGCCGCGCAAATACACCTTCACCGGCGGATTGCAGGGCCTGCTCGAAGCCTTGGCGGAGGACGCGCCCTACTCGTTGCGGACCGGTGCCCGGGTGAGCGCGATCACCCGGGAAGGCGCGGGCTTCCGGGTCGAGGTCGGCGATGTCGCGCTGAGTTGCGCGCAACTGGTGCTGGCCGTGCCGGTCGATGCGGCGGCGGCGCTGCTGCGCGATCCCTATCCCGAGGTGGCGCGGCGGCTGGCGCGCTTTCCCATGTCCTCCAGCGAAGCGATGGGCGTGGTGTTGCCCGCCGCCAGAACCGCCCTGCCGCCCCTGGCCGGGTTGATCGGCGCCGACGACAGCTTCTGGTCGGTGGTCACCCGCGACCCGGTCCCGCACCAGAACCTGCGCGGCTACACCTTCCATTTCCGTCCCGGCGTACTCGATGGCGCGGCCAAGCTGGCGCGCATCGCCGAAGTGCTGGGCGCGCGTCCGGAAGACTTCCTGCATGTCGCGGAAGCGGTCAACCGTCTCCCCGCCGCCGGCGTCGAGCATGTCGCCCTGGCCGGGGAAGTGCTCGATCTGCTGGCGCGGGAACCGCTCGCCCTGGTCGGCAACTATCTCAACGGTCTGTCCATCGGCGACTGCGCCGAGCGCGCCGTGATCGAAACCCAGCGTCTGCTGAACCTGAAAGGATGAAGCCATGACCCGCGTACTCATTCCCCTGGCCCCGGGTTTCGAGGATCTCGAAGCCGTCACCCTGATCGACCTGCTCCGCCGCGCCGGCATCGAGGTGGTGACCGCCGGCCTGCACGCCGGCCTGATCCAGGGAGCCCGCGGCGTGCGGGTGCAGCCGGACGCCCTGCTGGACGAGGTGATGGAGGCCGATTTCGACATGATCGCGCTGCCCGGCGGCATGCCCGGCGCCGAACACCTGAAGAACGACGCGCGGGTGCAGGCCGTGTTGCGCCGCCTGGGCGCGGCCGGGAAATACACCGCCGCCATCTGCGCCGCCCCCATTGCCCTGGCGGCGGCGGGACTGCTGGAGGGCAGGCGTGCCACCAGCTATCCCGGATTCGTGGAAAAGCTGGGCCTGGCGAACACCACCTGCCTGGAGGATCCGGTGGTGGTCGATGGCAAGGTCGCGACCTCGCGCGGGCCGGGCACGGCCATGGATTTCGCGCTGGCCCTGATCGAACTGCTGGTCGGGCGCGACAAGCGCGACCAGGTGGAAGCCGGCCTGGTCCGCCCCTGACACGTTAACAACCGAGGAGACGACGATGCTCATCCGTGAAGTGCTCAACATCAAGGGCGATTGCGCCAACTACGCCATCGAACCCGATGCCTCCATCACCGAGGCGGCGAAACGCATGGTTGAAAGCGATGTGGGTTCCCTGCTGGTCATCCGCGACGGCGATCTGGTCGGCTTCATCAGCGAACGCGACATCCTGCGCGGCATGCACGCCCATGGCAGCGCGCTGGCCACGATCAAGGTCAGCGCCCTGATGGAAAAGGAACCGGTGCTGGCCAACCTGGACGACAGCGTCGATTACGCCCGTGACGCCATGACCAAGAGCCGCATCAGCCATCTCATCGTGATGGACGAGGGCAAGGTGGTCGGGGTGATCTCCTTCCATGACGTGGCGCGCGCCTGTCTGAAGGAAGCCAACTTCGAGAACACCCTGCTCAAGCGCTACATCAAGAACTGGCCGGAGTGAGACGAGGCAATACCCGACAAAATAGGTTGCATATAACCATTGGCAGATTTTGCATTACGGGAATCCGTCTAGAGTGGTCTTCATAACAAGAATAACTCTCATCCTTTTAGGAGAACGTCATGAAGACCACATTCACGCTGCTTACCCTTGGTATCGCTTTGTGCGTCGGCCCGTCGGCCCGCGCGGACACTGAAATCCGGCCGGAAACGCTGTATCGCAACGGTGGCCACTTCGGCCCGGCCGGCAGCGACGTGCAACTGGAACAGGCCTCAGCGGAACCGGCGCAACTCATCATCGCCGGCGCCCCCAGCGGCGAGGCCGGCGAACCGGAAACCGCGCCCGGTCGCGCCTGGCAGGGCACGTCGTATCGCAACGGCGGCCACTTCGGCACGGCCAACAGCGACGAGCAACTGGAAGCGAACCGCTGACCGCCAGGTC
>CAZONS010000041.1:0-15726 GCA_964581195.1 uncultured Thiobacillus sp.
GGGGCCGTCGCGGTCGGTTTGCAGCCGACGATTCCAAAGTCCGACAGGCTGCCAGAGCCTCGCCCGGTCTGGGCACACTTTGCCACCCTCTGCGCCATTCCCCGGCCGTCCAAGCAGGAAGCGGCCCTGCGCGCGCATCTCCTGGCCTGGGCGGAACGGCTCGGGATACAGACCGAAGTGGACGGCGCCGGCAACCTGATCCTGCGCAAGCCCGCCAGCCCGGGTTGCGAGGACCGCCCCGGCGTGGTGCTGCAGGGCCATCTCGACATGGTCTGCCAGCGCAATGCCGGCTGCGACCACGACTTCGAGCGCGACCCCATCACGCCGGTCCTGAAGGAGGGCTGGCTGGTGGCCGAACAGACCACGCTCGGCGCCGACAACGGCATCGGCGTCGCCCTCGCCCTGGCGGCGCTGGAAGCCGACGACCTGATCCACCCAGCGCTGGAAGTGCTGCTCACCGTCGACGAGGAAGCCGGCATGGGTGGCGCTCGCGGCTTGCGGCCCGGCACCCTGCGCGGCCGCCATCTGCTCAACCTGGATACCGAGGAATGGGGCGAGTTCTATCTCGGCTGCGCCGGCGGCATGGACGTGGAGGTCCGCCGCGCCTGTGCCCGCGAAGCCATCCCCGACACCCACACGGTCTGGCGCCTGGCGCTGTCCGGCCTGGTTGGCGGCCATTCCGGCATCGACATTCATCGCGGTCGCGGCAACGCCATCAAGTTGTTGCTGGAAGTCCTGCGCGAACTCGGCGGACGCCTGGACGCGCGCCTGATCTCCCTGGAGGGCGGCAGCGCCCGCAACGCCATCCCGCGGGAGGCGTTCGCCCTCGTCGCCCTGCCCGCCGAGGCCGAAGCACGCCTGCCCGCCCTGCTCGGCGAACGGCTGGCGGGCTGGCAAACGCTGCTGGCCGGCATCGACGATGGCCTGCTGCTCGACGCGCGCCCCTTCGCGGCCGCGACCACGACCGTCCTGAGCCGCCCCGCGCAGGCCGCCGTGCTCGATTTCCTCGACCGCGCCGCCCATGGCGTCGCGCGCATGAGCGACGACTTCCCCGGCGTCGTGGAGACCTCCGACAACCTGGGGGTGGCGGCGCTGGATGACGGCGGCTGCCGCGCGGTCTTCATGGTGCGTTCGCTGCGCGATGCGGAAGCGGAGCGCCTGGCCGAGCAGATCGTCAGCCAGGCGACGGCACATGGTTTCGACGCCCGCAAGGTCGGCGCCTATCCGGGCTGGACGCCGAATCCGTCCTCCCCCCTGCTCGCCCTCGGCCAGCGCGTCCATGCGCGGGAATTCGGGCAACCGGCGCGCGTGCGGGTCATCCACGCCGGACTCGAATGCGGCCTGCTCGCGGCCAGCCATCCGGGGCTGGACATGCTCTCCCTCGGCCCCGACATCCGCGGCGCCCACGCCCCGGGAGAGCGTGTGGAGATCGAATCGGTGGCGCGCTGCTGGCACCTGCTGCGCGCCCTGCTCGCGGAACTTGCCATGAAGGATTAACCGAAACAGGCCAAGATCAAGGACAGATCCCGCCACGCCTGCCAGCATCCCGCCCACTTCCCAACGAACAGCCCGCCCAGGAGCCCATGATGACCCCTCGCCTGCTCACGCTCGCCCTTTCCACCGCCCTGTTGACCCTCTTCGGGTGCGCCAGCCAGCAAGCCGGGAGCGACCCGCTCGCGGCGTCCGATCAACGCCTGAGCAGCCTCGAAACCCGGCTCCAGTCCGACTCCAACTCCACCCTGATCCTGCTCGACCAGCTCGGCAGGAAGGTCGAGGCGCTGTCCACCGACCTGCGCCGCCTGCGCGAATCGACCGGCGAACAGGCCGGCGCCGAAGCCGCCGCGCGCCAGGCCCTGGCCGAACGGCTGGCGCGCCTTGAAAAGCAGCGGCAGGACATGATCGAGGACAACCGCGCCACCGCCGCGCAAGTGGCCGGACTCCAATCCACGCTCGCCACCCTGCGCGATCAGGCGCGTGAAACGGGACAAGTCATCGACCGCCTGGCAGCCCGCATCGATCATGCGAACACGGAACAGAACCTGGCGCTGGAAGCCGAGACCGCGGAGCTGGAGGATCGGCTGGACGTCGCCGAGGATCGACTGGAAGACATGGCCGCGCGCCTGCTGGAAGGACAGACGCGCACCGAGTCGGTGGAAGCCGCCCTGAACGGGGTGAATGAAACCAGCACCGGCAACAGCCAGCGTCTCGCGGCGCTGGCGACACGACTCGACGAGGTGAGCACCGGCCATGGCGCCCTGCAAGCCAGCCTGACCGCCAAGACCGACGGCAACAGCCAACGCCTCGACGCGCTCGCGACTCAGGCCCGCTCGGCGCAGGAGCGCGCAGACGCGACCCAGGCCGCGCTTCCCGACCTGCGCGAAAGGATGGCCGCGGCCGGCACCCGCCTCGGCGACCTCGATGCCCGCTTCACCGCCCTCAACCAGCGCCTGGACGACATCGCGCGCATGGCCCAGGAGGCCTACGACGCCACCGGCCTCGGCCAGCGCAAGATCTTCGGCAAGGTGGTCGAATCCATCACCCTCACCGAAGACCGCACCCTGTTCCCGATCAACTCACCCGACCTCGGCGAGCAGGACAAGGCCAAGCTGGACGCCCTGGCGCAGCGCATGAAGGCGCTCGGCACCAACTATCACCTGCAGATTCAGGGCCATACCGAAGGCTTCGGCGCCGACGACTACAACTACGCCCTCGGCAAGGCGCGCGCCGAAGTGGTGAAGAACTACCTCAAGGAAAAAGGCGGCATCCCCCTGCTGCGCATGTCGGTCATGTCCTACGGCTCCCTCGAAGCCGCCGGCCAGGTCGGCCGCAACAATCGCCGTATCGTGGTGCAGGTGTTGCAGTAAGCAAAGCGACGTAGGCTGGGGCGAGCGACAGCGAACCCCAGCCCCCCCTCAATAATGCGGTGGCCGCTCGTCCACCGCCGCGCGGCCTTCCGCCGGCGCCATGTCCTGAATCTGGTTGGCCAGGCGGATCACCAGTTGCTGCAACTGGTCGATCTGCTCCTGCTGGCGGTAGACGGTCTGGTTCAGGGCCTCCAGCGCATCCTCCGCGTAGGTCAGCTTGATTTCGATCTCGATCAGGCGCGCTTCCATCATTTCTCCTTGAGCATGGGTTTCAGCTCACGCCAGACATTGTCCATCAACACCGGCTGCGCCCTGGCGTCGGGATGCAGGCCGTCGGGCAGGTAGAGATCGCGCCGTTCCGCCATGCCGTCGAGCAGGAAGGGGAGCAGGCGCACCTTGCGCGACTTCGCCACCCGTTCGAACAGTTCCTGGAACTTGCGCGTGTAGACGGGGCCATAGTTCGGCGGCAGGCGCATGCCGACCAGCAGGACCTCGCCGCCCCGCCGCTTCACCAGATCGATCATGGCTTCCAGGTTGCGCGCGGTCTGCGGCAAGGACAGGCCACGCAGGCCATCGTTGGCGCCAAGCTCGAGAATGACGATGTCGGGGCGATGCGCCGCCAGCACCGGTGGCAGGCGGGTCAGACCGCCGGCCGTGGTTTCTCCGGAGACGCTGGCGTTGACCAGCCTGTGGCCGGGCAGCCGCCGCTCCAGCAGGCTGACCCAGCCGGATTCACGGGGAATGCCGTAAGCGGCGGATAAACTGTCGCCGAAAACCAGAATGGTGGGCGCGGCCCCGGCACTTGCCAGTAACGGCCCGCTCAGCAGCCACAGGACAAAGAACACTTTCATGCGTATAGACATCGAAAACCTCGGTAAATCGGTACAAGTGGGCGACGAAGCCCTGCACATCCTCGCCGATGTGTCCTTCAGTGTGAACCCCGGCGAGAGCGTGGCCATCGTCGGCAGCTCCGGCTCCGGCAAATCCACCCTGCTGGGATTGCTCGCCGGCCTGGACGTTCCCAGCGCCGGGCGGGTCCTGCTCGACGGCGAGAACCTGTTCGACCTCGACGAGGATGGCCGCGCCGCCTTGCGTGGGCGCGGCATGGGCTTCGTGTTCCAGTCGTTTCAGTTGCTGCCTGGCCTCACCGCCCTGGAGAACGTCATGCTGCCGCTGGAACTCGCGGGCCGCGCGAACGCCGCCGAGGTGGCGCGCGATCATCTGGAACGGGTCGGCCTGGGCGGGCGCGTCCGCCATCGGCCGGCGCAGCTCTCCGGCGGCGAACAGCAGCGCGTCGCGCTGGCCCGCGCCTTCGCGGTGGCGCCGCGCATCCTGCTGGCCGACGAGCCGACCGGCAACCTCGACGTCCATACCGGCGCCCAGGTCATCGAACTGCTGTTCGAGCTGAATCGCGCCCAGGGCGCCAGCCTCGTGGTCGTCACCCACGACCCCGCCCTCGCCGCGCTGTGCCAGCGGCAACTGCGCCTGGACGCGGGCAGGCTGGTGGCGGCATGAGCCGCGCCTCGGGTTTCGGGACGCTGGAGCGTCCAAGACCTGCTCCCACGCTGGAGCGTGGGAGCGAGTCAGCCTCTGGTTCCCACGCTCCAGCGTGGGAACCCATTCCTGGACGCTCCAGCGTCCCACCCCGCATCGCCCCCACACACACCACCGCCTGACCCATGCTCCCCCTCTCCCTCCGCTTCCTCGCGCGCGAATGGCGCGCCGGTGAAATCCGCGTGCTGCTGCTGGCCGTGGCCCTGGCGGTGGCCAGCCTGACCGCCGTGGCGTTCTTCGGCGATCGCGTCGGCCAGGCGCTCGGGCGCGAGGCCAACACCCTGCTGGCGGCGGATCTGGCGCTCGAATCGGACCACCCCCTCGCCGAGTCGTTCGCCGAGGAGGCGCGGCGGCGCGGCTTGCAAGTCGCGTCCAGCGCGGCCTTCCTGAGCATGGCCCTGGCCGGCGACAGACATCTGCTGGTCGGCATCAAGGGCGTGACGCCCGGCTATCCGCTGCGCGGCAGCCTGCGCATCGCCGGGACCCCGTTCGCCGAGGGCGCGCCCACCCGCGACCTGCCCGGCCCCGGCCAGGCCTGGCTGGATTCGCGCGCCGCCGGCGAACTCGGCGTCAGCGTCGGCGGCGAGGTGGAACTCGGCGCCGCCCGTTTCAAGGTCGCCGCCATCCTCACCTTCGAGGGCGAGCGCGGCGGCAATTTCATGGCCCTGGCGCCACGGGTGATGATCGCGGCGAATGAACTGGCCCGCACCGGCCTGATCCAGCAAGGCAGCCGCGTCGTCCACCGCCTGCTGGTCGCGGGCGAGGACACCGAGGTCGCCGCCTTCCGCGCCTGGAGCGAACCGCTGCTGACGCGCGGCGAGAAGCTGGAGGACGTGCGCGACGCGCGCCCGGAACTGCGCCAGATCCTGGACAAGGCGCGACGCTACCTGGGCCTGGCCGCCGTGCTCACCGTTGTGCTCGCGGCGGCCGCCGCGCACATGAGCCTGCGCCGCTACGTGCAGCGGCATTTCGACCAGTACGCCCTGATGCGCTGCTTCGGCGCCAGCCAGCGCCGCCTGCTCGGCCTCTATTTCCTGCAACTGAGCGGGCTGGGTCTGGCCGCCGGCCTGCTCGGCGCGCTGCTCGGCTGGTTCACGCAACTGGCGCTGGCGAATCTGCTGAGTGGCGTCTTGCGCCTGGGCCTGCCGGCGGCCTCCTGGCAACCCTTGGGCCTCGGTCTGCTGGCCGGTGTCGCGTTGATCCTGGCCTTCGCGCTGCCGCCGCTGTTGCGCCTGGCGCGGGTGCCGACCCTGCGCGTCCTGCGTCGCGACCTCGGCCCACCCCAGGGTGGCGCCCTGTTCGCGCATCTGCTCGGCCTCGGCCTGATCGCCGGGCTGATCTTCTGGCAAGCGGGAGAAACCCGCCTTGCCCTCATCGTCGGTGGTGGCGTGCTGGCGGTGATGGCGCTGGCGGCGGGGCTGATCCAGGCCCTGCTCTGGCCATTGGCGAAGCTGGCTAGGCGCCTGCCGCCGGGGCCGCGCCTGGGCCTGCTCGGCCTGCGCCAACGCGGTTGGGAAACCACGTTGCAGGCGATGGCCTTGAGCCTGGGCCTGCTCGCCCTGCTGCTGCTCACCCTGGTGCGCGGCGACCTGCTCGACGCCTGGCGCAACCAGATTCCCGAGGGCGCGCCCAACCGCTTCATCATCAACATCCAGCCCGACCAGGTGGCGCCGGTGCGAGCCTGGCTGGTGGAAAACGGCATCACCGGCGCCACGCTTTATCCCATGATCCGCGCCCGCCTCGTCAACATCGAAGGCCGCGCGGTGCGGCCCGACGACTATGAGGAGGATCGCGCCAAACGGCTGGCGGAACGCGAATTCAACCTCTCCGAACTCGCCGAGCTGCCACCCGACAACACGCTGCTGGCCGGCCACTGGTGGCGTCCGGGCCAGCGCGACGGCTTCACCGTTGAGGAAGGCATCGCCAAGACCCTGAACATCCAACTCGGCGACCGCCTCGAGTTCGACGTCGGCGGCCTGCCGCTGGCCGGCCAGGTCACCAGCTTGCGCAAGGTCGAATGGGATTCCTTCCGGGTGAACTTCTTCGTCGCCACCCCGCCCGGCGCCATGGCGGACATGCCGAAGAGCCACATCACCAGCTTCCACCTGCCGAGCGAACGCGGCGGCACCCTCGCCGGCCTGGTCGCCGCCTTCCCCAACCTGACCGTGATCGACGTCGCCCAGGTGATGAACGAGTTGCGCGGCCTCTCCGACCGGGTCAGCCAGGCGGTGCAACTGGTCTTCCTGTTCAGTCTCGGCGTCGGCGTGCTGGTGATGCTCGCCGCGCTCTATTCACGCCGCGCCGAACGCGCCCGCGAAATCGGCCTCTGGCGCACCCTCGGCGCCTCGCGGCGCACCCTGCGCGCCGCCCTGGCCAGCGAGTTCGCGCTGCTCGGCCTGCTCGCCGGCCTCGTCGCCTCCGGCGCCGCCAGCCTCCTCGCCTGGGTGCTGGCGCGGCAGGTGTTCGACCTGCCGCACAGCCCGGACCCGTGGATCTGGCTGTTCGGCGTCGGCGGCGGCGTGCTGCTGGTACTGATCGCCGGCTGGCTGGCGACCCGCGATCTGCTGAAGGTGCCGCCGATGGAGGCGTTGCGGGTGGGGTAACGGTCGAACAACCAGGTTTCACATGGCTGTCATCGGCGTTTCATATTGGCTGCTTATGGTGCGCGCTTCCTCACCACCACGCGCTACAGCCATGACCGATTCCCTGATCAAACACCACCCGCTCTCGCCCAACGGCGTCGACGAGGAGACCCGCAACACTTCCGGTAACACCAGTCTGGAAACCCTCATGCAGGCGCGCATATCGCGCCGCAACATGCTCAAGGGCAGCTTTGGCCTGGCCGCCGGTTCATTCATGGGTGTTGGCCTGACCGGCTGCCTGGAGGGTTCTTCCGCCAGCACCGCCGCCGCCACGACCGCCTTCAGCCTCGGCTTCACCGCGGTCGCCAAGAGCACCGCGGACATGTTGAGCGTGCCCGCCGGTTACACCGCCAGCCTGCTCTACCGCCTCGGCGACCCGATCAACGGCAGCGTCACCGACTACCGCAATGACGGCACCGACAGCGCCGCCAGCTTCGCCAGCCGCGCCGGCGACCACCACGATGGCATGCACTACTTCGGCCTCAACAGCACCGGCACCGCCCCCGATTACAGCAACGCCAAGCGCGGCCTGCTGGTGATGAACCATGAAAACATCACCCAGATCTTCCTCCACACCAGCGCCGAAGTGACCGCCGGCATGCCCACCAGCGGCCGCGCGCTCGCCCAGATCGACAAGGAAGTGAACGCGCATGGCATTTCCGTCATCGAAGTGGTGCGTGACGGCGGCCCCTTCCAGGTCAACAAGGGCTCCAGCTTCAACCGCCGGCTCACCGCCGCCAGCCTGATGGACATCTCCGGCCCCGCCCGTGGCGACGCCCTGATGGTGACCAGGTTCTCCCCGTTCGGCACCCAGACCCGCGGCACCCTGAACAACTGCGCCAACGGCTACACGCCCTGGGGCACCTACCTCACCTGTGAGGAAAACTGGGCCGGCTACTTCAAGCGCCCGGTCAGCAGCACCCTGGGCGCCAAGGAGAAGGTCGCGCAGGAGCGCAACATCGGCTCCACGGCCAGCAACGGCAGCTATGGCTGGGCCAACCCGGTCGGCGGCGACACCAGCGGTGATGACCTCTACAACCGCTGGGACATCACCCCCGGCGCCAGCGCCAACACCGACTTCCGCAATGCCGCCAACACCCAGGGCTGGGTGGTCGAGATCGATCCCTACAGCCCGACCTCGGTGCCGCGCAAGCGCACCGCCATGGGCCGTTTCGCCCATGAAGGCGCGATGCCCGCCAAGGTGGTCGCCGGCAAGCCGCTGGTCTACTACATGGGCGACGATGCACGCACCGAATACATCTACAAGTACGTGTCCACGAAAAACTGGGAAGCGGCGGACGCCAGCATCGGCGGCCTGGTGATCGGCGACAAGTACCTGGACGACGGCAAGCTCTATGTGGCCAAGTTCAACGCCGACGGCAGCGGCCAGTGGATCGAACTGAACATCGCCAACGCCAGCATCGCCGGCTACGCCACCTACGCCTTCGCCAACCAGGCCGACGTGCTGATCAACAGCCGCATCGCCGCCGACGCGGTCGGCGCCACCCCGATGGACCGCCCCGAATGGACCGGCGTGCATCCGGTCACCGGCGACATCTACGTCACCCTCACCAACAACTCCAACCGTGGCAAGACCGGCAGCAGCGGCAAGGCGCTGGACGCCGCCAACCCGCGTTACTACAACGAGGACGGCAGCACGGGCAACGTCAACGGCCACATCATCCGGATGAAGGAAACAGGTTCCGACCCGGTCGCCACCACCTTCACCTGGGACATCTACCTGTTCGGCGCGGAATCCGACAAGTTCGCCAACACCAACATCAATGTCTCCGCCCTCACCGACGACAACGACTTCTCCAGCCCCGACGGCCTCTGGTTCAGCCAGGCCAACCCCGGCCTGATGTGGATCCAGACCGATGATGGCGCCTATACCGACGTCACCAACTGCATGATGCTGGCGGCCATTCCCGGCGCCAAGGGTGATGGCGGCACGGTCAACATCACCAATACGGCGGTGCCGAGCAACGGCGGCCTCGACCAGACCGTGACGACCTATGCCGGCAAGGCCGCCAGCACGGCCACCCTGCGTCGCTTCCTGGTCGGCCCGAAAGGCTGCGAGATCACCGGTGTCGCGGAAACCCCGGACGGCAAGGCGCTGTTCATCAACGTCCAGCACCCCGGTGAAGACACCAGCGCCGCCAACATCGCCACGCCCGCCCTCTTCCAGAGCGGCTGGCCCGGCGTCTCCGGCGTGGATCGCCCGCGTTCCACCACCATCGTCATTACCAAGAATGACGGCGGCCTGATCGGCAGCTGACCCGCGAACACTTCGCTTCATGCCGGTCCCGCGCAAGCGGGGCCGGTTTTTTTTCGTCTGAACCCGATCGCCTCGCGCGTTCAGCCGATCCAATCGGCAACCGCCCGCGCCACCCATTCCCCGTCATCCAGCGGCAGGTCATGCCCGGCCGTGGGATGAAGCGCGAAGTCCACCCCCCAGGCGCGCGCCAGGGTTTCCGAACAGCGCGGGTCCACCATGCGGTCATTGGCGCCGGCGAGGATGAGCAGCGGCACCGGCGGCCGGTCCGGCATGGAAAAGCGGGCGGCGGCGAGCAATTGGCGCAGCGTGTTGCGCCGCGAGACCGGGCATTCCCGCGCGTAGGCCAGCCAGCCGGGCAAGACCTGGCGGTGCGCTTCCGGGTCGGCGCTGGTGAGTTCGAGAATCGCGGCCTCACGCCCTGCCGGCTCGGCCAGCAAGAGCTTGAGCAGCACCGGCCAGGCACCGGGGCGCAGGCGTTGGGGGAAGGGGTTGTGCGGCCGCAGGCTGCTGCTCATCAGCACCACGGCGCGGCATTCCTCCGGATGGCGCCGCGCCCACGCCAGCGCCACCATGCCGCCCAGTGACAGGGCAAGGACATGGTAGGGCGGCGCCCTGCCCTGTTCACGCAGGTCGCGGCGACACGCCTCCATCATCGCGTCCACCGTGGTCGGGCTGGCCTCATGACGGCGGCGGCCGTTGCCGGGCAGGTCGGGAGCAAGGATGTCGCCTGCCGATTCGCCCAGGATGGCGCGGAAGGTTTCCGGGAAATCGCCCCAATGCCGCGCCTCGCGGCTCAGTCCGCGCAGAAAGACCCAGTTCGTCATGAGTGACGGTGCCAGCCGTACCACTCGGCCATGGCCTGCTTCTTGTGGCGCAGGCGCGCTTCGCCATGGGGGAGCCAGTGCTCCCAGCCGCAGGCGGCGCGACTGAGAAAATCGAACCAGACCAGATGCCGGCGCAGGATGCGGTGCAGGCGATGGCCGGGACGCGGATTGAACAGGCCCTGGCGGGAAAACAACTGGCGCGGATTCTTCTTCACCCACAGCCACGAGCCCATCTCCAGGGTGAGCGGCAGGAATACCCGCTCGCCGCCACCCGCTTCGCGCGCGCGCAGGTAGAAATGGTCCCAGAGGTCGCCATGGGCCAGGTATTGCCGGCTTTGCGGCTCGATCACGTAGTTGTGGGTCGGATAGGTCTGCGCGAACAGATCCTTCAGCGCGTGCACTTCCGGCAGATGCGGAAACGGCTTCGCGGTGTGGGCGTAGGGAAACCAGATGCGGTCACGCACGCCGAAGCCGGAATGGCAATCCAGCGCCAGGCTGAAGCGGCGCGGCCCCAGCTCGGTCGCCACCACCTCTTCCAGCACCCGGCTCTCAGGTTGCATCGGCGCGTCGAGAACGCCGCGATACCAGGGTAGACGCGCGCTGAGACGCTGGCCGCCGAGCAGGAAGGGAACCCGTTCCAGGGCGTCGAGCGGCGCGTTGCGCATCAGGTCGACGCCGGCCGGGTTGCAGCGGCGGTTCAGCCACATGCCGCCGGGGTTGGCCAACGGCACGAACACCATGCGCAACAGTTCCAGTTGCCGATTGAGCAGCGGGTCCCAGCGCAGGCGATTGAGCAGGCCACGCAGGAACACCAGCAGGACGCGGCTGCCGATGCGCTCCAGACCATGGACGCCGCCGAAAAAGCCGATGGCCGGCAGGCTCGGGTCGGGGTTGCCCAGGGTCAGGACATGAATGGGCAGGCGCTGCCCCGCGACTTCCACGGAATGCGCGATGCGCGCCTCCAGGCCGGCGGGCGCCGCGTCGAGCAACTGATTCAGTTCGATCAATTCGGGGAGATGGTGCCGCATCGTGTCCTGTGGTGAGCGGCCTCGCGGCCATGGATTACGGCGTCTACAGGGCCGGGCTGTCGAGACCGAGCAACGACTTCTTCAGGCTGAACTGGATCGGATCCGCGCCCAGCCAGATTTTCAGGATAGCGCGGTTGAAGCGTTCACCGGGAATGCCGCCCAGAGACCGGTCGCCGATCCGCAACCGCGTGCCCCGCCCGGGCAGATAGTCGAGCACGATGCTGGTTCCGGCCGGGATCTCATGCACCTGCTTGATGAGGGTGAAGAACAGATCGATTTCCGTCTGGATCGCCGCCAGTTCCTCCGGCGTGTTGTTGTCGATCAGTCCGTCCTTCAGGGCATCCAGATTCTGCTCGGTGGTGGTGTCGCGCAGCAGGGTGACATGCAGCACGCGGGCGGTATCGCCATTCAGGATGCGCGCGACATCGCGCGTCGGCGCCGGCAGGTAGAGCGAGGCGACGTAGACCCGGAAGCCCAGCAGGGTCCGCACGCCGCTGCCGTTGAGCAGCAGGGTGCGACCGGCGATGGACGTCTGCCCGGGGACGGTGATGCCAGCGAGGTGGATGTCCTGAGCCGAGGCTGCCGGCCCGGCACAGCAGGCACTGAGCAACAGCGCGGCCCAGGGCATGCCGAAGCGGAATCGGAGCGTCTTGACGAGTCCTGTCACACGATCAGGCCTGGATTGATGGCCCCCAGCGATGCGGTCGCCGGATTGTTCCATGACAGCGCTTCGTAGACATGACCGCTTCCGGACAACTGCAGGGACAGCCCCGCGAGCTCGGTCCCCGCCTCGAAGACGCCGATGTCGTGGCTGGTGAGACCCTGGGCGGCGCCACCGACCCCGACGAAGCTTCCCTCATAGCTCAGGAACTGGACCAGACCGCCGCCGGCATCGACCAGCGCGAGGCCATCGGGGGCGCCGTTCTGGATGCCCGGCGACGCGGGCTGGTTGAACGCCAGTTCGCCGTACCCCGCGCCCTCGTCGTCGATGACGCCGGAGAGCGCGAGGGTGGAATACGGCGCGCCGCCATTGCCGTTGTAGAACACCACGCTCCAGCCGCTGAGATCGGTGCCCGCCGGGCCCGTGATGCCGACGGCTTCGTTGCTGTCGGTGCCCGCGTTGTCGTAGTGCAGTTCGCTGATGAACACCGGGGTGCCGGGCTGGCTGCTGAAGTTGAGCGCGGTGTCGCCCTGGATGCCGGCGAAGTCGTTGCCGGCGGCGTCGGTGAACACGCCGGCGGCCATCTCCACGTAGTAGCCGTTCCCCAGCGCGAGGTTGGCGGCGGGATTCAGCGTGACCTCGGTGCCGGAAACGCTGACCTGGTCCGAGGCGACATCGATGCTTTCAAACATGGAGCCGTCCGCCGCATGGCGGATCACGATCGCGCCCGTCCCCTTCTGCATGGGTTCGTCGAAGGTCAGCACCAGGCTGGCGCCAATGGCGACGCCGGTCGCGTCGTCGGCGGGGCTGCTGGAGACCAAGCTGGGCGCGGTGCTGTCGAGCACCGGCGTGTGGTTGGCGACCGCCTGGCCGACCAGGGCGGCGGCGTCGTTGCCGGCGATGTCCTGGATGGCGTCGACATCGTCGCCCGCCGGGTCGGCATAGCCGAGGGCGATGCTGTCGCCGAACGCCAGCGGGCTGGCGAGCGTCAGGCTCAGTTCGCCGCCGCGCACGGCGATCGAAACCACCGCCGGACCATCGCCGCCGTTGACGCTGACGCTGAAGCGCTCGGCCGCGGGCAGGTTGCCGGGCTTGAGATTTTCGTCGTAGCCCAGGCGGATGGTGTCGCCGTCGGCGGTCGCCGCTTGCAGTTCGGGCGCCTGGGTGTCGGCCGCGCCACCGGAAAGGTTGAGGCCGATCAGCAGCGGGTTGTGGTCGCTGGAACGGTATTCGTCGGCGGCATAGAAGTCGGCGATCTGGCCGACCGATTTGTAGTTGATGTTGTAGTCCAGCACCGAGGGTTCCTCGGCGTTGATGGCCCACTCCACCGCGCGGGTGACCTGGCTCGCCAGGCTGGCGCTGGCCAGGGCGTGGTCGAGGGCGCCCCAGAGGCCGTCGAAGGAATAGGACAGGCCGTCGTTCAGCTTGGTGTAGCCATTGGCGGCCAGATAGGCGACCGGGTCTTCCATGCTGTAGGCATTCAGGTCGCCGATCAGCAGGATGTCGCCATCCGGGGCGCCGGTGGGGTTGGTCGCCAGCCAGGCGGCCAGATCGGTGACGCCTTCCATGCGCGCCAGGTTGTTGGCGCCCTGGCCGTCGCCGATGTCGGCGTCGAGCACGCTGCCCTTGGATTTCAAGTGGTTCACCGCCACGGTGAAGGTCTCGCCGTCGGTCAGGCTCTGGAAGGTCTGCGCCACCGGCACGCGGTTGCCGTAGGTGGCGCCGAAAGCGTCGTAGACGTCGGCGTCCGGCACGGCGGCCTGGCCCAGCGGCGCCACGGCGGTGGCGTCATAGACCAGGGCCACCATGATGGCGTCGTCGCCGGCGGTGGGTTCGTCGACGCCGTCACCGTCGTCGAAGGGGCCGGCGATGTAGGCGTACTTCTCGGCGCCGGCGCGGGCGTTCATGGCGTCCACCAGGGCGTCCAGCGCGGAGCCTTCGCCATAGCCGTTGTTCTGAATTTCCATCAGGCCGTAGACGTCCGCGTCCAGGCCGAACAGGTTGTCCAGCAGCTTGTCGAGCTGGCGCTGATACTCGCCGGCGTCATCCGCGCCCCGGCCCGACTGGCTGGTGCCGTAAGGTGTGGTGAAGTCGGCGCTGCCGAAGGTGCTGAAGAAGTTCAACACATTGACCGAGGCCACCTTGATTTCCGCCGCGCCCAGGGCGGTTTGCAGGTCCGCCGCCGTGGGCCGCGCGGCGCCGCTGAACAGCGGGTCTTCCGTGGCCTGGACCCGGTAGGTGGTCTCGTAGCTGTATTCGCTGCCGGTGGCGAACTGATCCAGCACGCCGCGAATCACCGGGGTGGTGTCGCCCGCCCGCAGGGTGTTGCCGGCGGAGAGGTCGGCGCCGGCGCGAGCGAAGATTTCCGGGTCCGGGTTCTGCGCGCTGCTGCCGTCGTCCAGGATGATCTGGTTGGCCTGGGTGGCGACACTATAGGCGCTGTAGGCCGCCACGTCGGGGGCGCTGTTCTCGGTGAACTGCTCCAGGATGCCGCCGCTGGAGAGGGTCACGGAACCGTAGCGGCCGAGGTTGTAGTTGTCGGTCACGTAAAGCTCGCCGCTGGCGGCGCGCACTTCCACCAACATGCCCTCGTATTGCTCCCACAGGGCCTGATCGAGCACCGGCAGGGTCAGGCTGACGGCGGCGGGGACGTCGACGCTGTCGCCGTCGCGGACCACTTGCACGTTGGAGAGGTTCTTCAGTTCGGTCAGGCCGTTGTATTCGGCCACCTGGGCGTACAGGCGCACGGTGTCGCCGATGTTGGCGCTGGTGATGCCGGGAACGTTGCCGCCGTGGTAGACGAAGATGCCTTCCGAGGTGGCGTCGTTGCCGTCGCTGTCGGCGGTTTCTTCCTGCAGGTAGAAACCGCTGGCGCCCGGGGTGACGGCGCTCACCACCGCCTCGACCCAGACGTAGCTGTTCAGCATGGCGCTGGCGCTGCCGGCGCCCTGGATGGCGGAGATCGGGGTGAGGCTGGCGGGCGCGCCGTACAGGCTGCCATCGATCAGTTGGTGCGCCGGGCTGTCGCCCGCGTTCCACTGGCTGGCGTTTTCAAGGCCGGCCAGGAAGCTGGCGGTGTCGGCGCGGCCTTGCCAGGGCAGACCGGAATAAAACACGTCCTCCTGGCTGAAGCTGACGTAGGCGCCAGGTACGCCGGCGAGGCTGGCGGGAATGTCGCCCGCCGCCGCGCCGCCGACGTTGATGGCGGCGAGGAAGGTATTCACGGTCAACGCCCCGGCGGTGCCGCTGCCCAGGCCATCCACCGCGCCGGTGAAGGCGTAGAGGGTTTCGGCGCTGGTGGAGATGCCGCCGCCGGCCCCCACCACCGTGCCCTTGTCGGCGACCGGGTTGGTGGCATCGGGCTGGATGGTGACGAGGGTGCCGGCGGCGTAATCCACGTCGGCGGTCCAGACATAGGCGGATTCGCCACTGCTCGGCATCCCCGTGGCTTCGCTGTAGTTGCGGTCGGTGAAGACGATTTCCGTGCCGGCGGCCACGGCCTTCATGAGCTGGAAGGCGAAGGCATCGGTGGCGTCGGCGTTGGCCGCGAGGAACACCAGATCGCCGGGGGCGCCGAAAGCCGGAACCGCGCCGGGGGAACCGATGTTCGTCGCTGTCGTGGCTTGGGCAAGGCCGCCATCGACGCCGACGACCGCGGCCGTGTAGGCCGGGCTGGTCAGGGAGACGCCATCCCAAACCGCCGAGGTGGTGGCCGTGCCGCCGAAGGCCGCGCCGGCGTGGCCGGCGGCGAAGGTGACGCCGGGCGACGCGGTCGCCACGGCGATGCTGCTGCCGTCGCTGGCGACGATGGCGGCGCCGCCGTAGTTGAAACCGGTCACCGCGTCGCCGGCATTGTTGAATACGACCACGGCATC
>CAZONS010000042.1:0-3463 GCA_964581195.1 uncultured Thiobacillus sp.
GGGGAATCAATCAGGTGCGTTAAGTGTGTTCCCCGCGCCAGCGGGGATGAACCGCGTCGGCGCCGGCCGAAATCTCGGCCATCTTCGTGTTCCCCGCGCCAGCGGGGATGAACCGCGCAAGGTGCGGCGCGGCCGGGTGGCAGCGATGTGTTCCCCGCGCCAGCGGGGATGAACCGGCTGGTCTTTCGCCGGCACATCGCTCCAGTGCGTGTTCCCCGCGCCAGCGGGGATGAACCGTAGCCGATGGCGCCGGCGGTCTCCCCGGTGACGTGTTCCCCGCGCCAGCGGGGATGAACCGCACTGCAACGAGTTCCGCATCGTCCGCTGGAACGTGTTCCCCGCGCCAGCGGGGATGAACCGCGCCTGTAGCCGTGGAATGGTCAGGTCGCGACGTGTTCCCCGCGCCAGCGGGGATGAACCGTCCTCGTTCTTGAACGGGAACGAGAACTTGCTGTGTTCCCCGCGCCAGCGGGGATGAACCGTCCGCCGCCGCCACCCAGGCGGTCACCCTGGGGTGTTCCCCGCGCCAGCGGGGATGAACCGCGCCTGTTCATCGGCATGGATGAGCTGCCCGGGTGTTCCCCGCGCCAGCGGGGATGAACCGCCGCTAGGGATTTCCGCAGCGGCTTGGTTGGGGTGTTCCCCGCGCCAGCGGGGATGAACCGTCTCTCGGTTTCTTTCTCCCTTGGCTTCTGGTGTGTTCCCCGCGCCAGCGGGGATGAACCGTTGCCCCGTGAGATGTGTCATCGGCGTATCCAGTGTTCCCCGCGCCAGCGGGGATGAACCGGCCCCGGCCGAAGCCGTGGCGTAGATGCCTGAGTGTTCCCCGCGCCAGCGGGGATGAACCGTCGTCCTCGCCGATGTCGTAGATAGGCGTGAGGTGTTCCCCGCGCCAGCGGGGATGAACCGTCTCTGATTCACTTTCTCCCTTGGCTTCTGGTGTGTTCCCCGCGCCAGCGGGGATGAACCGATAGGATGTGGGATTGACAGTTTCTTGTGTCCGTGTTCCCCGCGCCAGCGGGGATGAACCGCTTTCGCTGCTTTCAAGAAGCAACCGCGTCGCGTGTTCCCCGCGCCAGCGGGGATGAACCGCATCGGGCGTCGAGCCGGATGCTGGGCGAGATGTGTTCCCCGCGCCAGCGGGGATGAACCGCGGCGCGAGGCGGAGCGCCGGCTGTGCGTGGGGTGTTCCCCGCGCCAGCGGGGATGAACCGGTATCGATCTCGCCGCCGCCGCCGCCGGTCTTGTGTTCCCCGCGCCAGCGGGGATGAACCGGATATCGAGCGGGCGAAAAACGAGGTTTCGAGGTGTTCCCCGCGCCAGCGGGGATGAACCGCTGGTCGGCGCGGCCTGGAAGGGGAGCGACGAGTGTTCCCCGCGCCAGCGGGGATGAACCGCTGGTGTGGGCGCTGGACGGCGACAAGGCCGGGTGTTCCCCGCGCCAGCGGGGATGAACCGGTGCCAACTAATGTTTATCAGACATTTGTCCAGTGTTCCCCGCGCCAGCGGGGATGAACCGCTGGAGGTCGACAAGTTCACCAAGGCGGTGGAGTGTTCCCCGCGCCAGCGGGGATGAACCGAAGCGCGGCCACGGCCACGGCCGCGTCACCGGGTGTTCCCCGCGCCAGCGGGGATGAACCGTGCCATGATCGCGCGCTGCCGTCTGTCGAGTGGTGTTCCCCGCGCCAGCGGGGATGAACCGTTTTACGACCTGGTGACCAGCGAGGATGGCATGTGTTCCCCGCGCCAGCGGGGATGAACCGGCGGACCTGCCCATCCAGTACGTCCGCCGCGAGTGTTCCCCGCGCCAGCGGGGATGAACCGTACTTGCCCTGGTTCACCTGCATCGAGGTGATGTGTTCCCCGCGCCAGCGGGGATGAACCGCAGCATGCCCCCCCGCGCGAGCGCCCCGCGTTGTGTTCCCCGCGCCAGCGGGGATGAACCGAAGGTGCGCGAGCTTGGCATCTACGGCGAGCAGTGTTCCCCGCGCCAGCGGGGATGAACCGTGGCTGATCCGCGTCATGCGGGCCGGCCTCTCGTGTTCCCCGCGCCAGCGGGGATGAACCCGGATTGGGTTGCGATCAAGTTTGAATTGTCGCGTGTTCCCCGCGCCAGCGGGGATGAACCGAGGGAAGCATTGCGTTCGGTAGTGACGCCCAAGTGTTCCCCGCGCCAGCGGGGATGAACCGACCCCTCCACCCCTACGCCCCGAGAATCGGGGGTGTTCCCCGCGCCAGCGGGGATGAACCGCCTCATGAACCGCGCTCGGCTGCTCGGCGGCGGTGTTCCCCGCGCCAGCGGGGATGAACCGGCTGCATCCTCGTCGGGAAAACCTGGGGCGGCGTGTTCCCCGCGCCAGCGGGGATGAACCGGTGCCGGCGACACTGCCGCACCTGGACGAGCGGTGTTCCCCGCGCCAGCGGGGATGAACCGGAGTTCGGTGACCTGGCCGGCGAGGCGGCGCAGTGTTCCCCGCGCCAGCGGGGATGAACCGGGGAAAAACCCATGATCGACCACCACAAGATCGTGTTCCCCGCGCCAGCGGGGATGAACCGCGCCATGGATGCCAGGATTGCATCCTGAGTGAGTGTTCCCCGCGCCAGCGGGGATGAACCGGATGCGCCCGAGTATCACCGCCACCCCGCGCCGTGTTCCCCGCGCCAGCGGGGATGAACCGGTGCCGCACCATTCCGACGACGACGCGGTGATGTGTTCCCCGCGCCAGCGGGGATGAACCGGAAGAGGGAGACGTTGCGCAGGGCCTGGGGTAGTGTTCCCCGCGCCAGCGGGGATGAACCGTTGAGCCTGTCCGTGGGAGCCGAGACGCGTGCGTGTTCCCCGCGCCAGCGGGGATGAACCGGACGTGCGTGTCGGATTGACCGCTCACATCGAGTGTTCCCCGCGCCAGCGGGGATGAACCGGTCTACTCATCGCTGGCGACGTGTATGTCGGCGTGTTCCCCGCGCCAGCGGGGATGAACCGTCCACTCGACAGGATGGCCGCATGATGGGCATGTGTTCCCCGCGCCAGCGGGGATGAACCGCTCGGCCGCCAGGTCGGCCAGATTGCTGCCGAGTGTTCCCCGCGCCAGCGGGGATGAACCGCTCGGGTTTGGGTGGTTATCGGGGTGGGGGGGACGCTGGAGCGTCCAGGAATGGGTTCCCACGCTGGAGCGTGGGAACCAGATGGCGCTACGCGGGGCATGTGGCAGCGCGTGTTCTCCGCGCCAGCGGGGATGAACCGCTCGGGTTTGGGTGGTTATCGGGGTGGGGGGGACGCTGGAGCGTCCAGGAATGGGTTCCCACGCTGGAGCGTGGGAACCAGATGGCGCTGCGCGGGGCTTGTGGCAGCGCGTGTTCCCCGCGCCAGCGGGGATGAATCGCTCGGGTTTGGGTGATTATCGGGGTGGGGGGACGCTGGAGCGTCCAGGAATGGGTTCCCACGCTGGAGCGTGGGAACCAG
>CAZONS010000042.1:3563-15631 GCA_964581195.1 uncultured Thiobacillus sp.
CCACGCTGGAGCGTGGGAACCAGATGGCGCTGCGCGGGGCTTGTGGCAGCGCGTGGGAAGCAGGTGGCGGCGCCAGCAACCGGGAGGCGGACGTGTGGCGCAGGCTTCCAGTCTGCGTTTTGTTGATCAGGTCTTCGAGGCAGGCTGGAGGCCTGCGCGATGGGTTTACCTCGCGAGCGCGCTCACTCGCACGGTGACGTTGGGCAAGGGTTGCATGCCGGCGGGGCCGATGTAGTCGCCGGCGACGGGGGGGACGGCTTCTGGGTGGCGGGCGACGGCGGTGGCGATGTGGTGGTTGCCGGCGACTTCGCCACTGGTGGGGTCGAAGCCTTTCCAGCCGGCGCCGGGCAGGTAGACCTCGGCCCAGGCGTGGGTGGAGGCGTTGCCGGCTTCGAGGGCGGTGGCGTGGAGATAGCCGCTGACGAAGCGGCTGGCCAGGCCGATGTGGCGGCAGGCTTCGATGAAGAGGGCGGTGAAGTCGCGGCAGGAGCCGCTGCCCAGGGCGAGGGTGGTGGCGGGGGATTGCACGCCGGGGGCTTCGCGCATCTGGTAGCTGAAGCGGGAGGCGATGGCGCGGTTCATGCGGTCGAGCAGGGTGAAGGTCTGCATCGATTGCCGCAGTTCGAGTGCATCCAGCCATTGCATGACCGTGTTGCGTTCGTCCGGGTAGACGGCGAGCAGGAAGGGGGCGAGTTCGGTCTGTTCCGCTTCGATATAGGCGAAGGGGTGGGTGACGGCGTAGTCGTCGACCAGGAAGTCGAAGGGGTTGTCTTCGTAGTGCTGGATGACGACTTCGCTGGCGATGCGCAGGGTGTCGGTCGCCTGGGTGAAGCTCACCAGGGCGACCGAGTTGTCGAGGACATCGCGTTTCCACTGCAGGGTATGCGCGGGATGGATGTTCAGGATGGAGGATTCGATCCGGACATTGTGGTTTTCCCGGGGACGCAGGAGCAGCCGGTGGGGCAGCAGGGTGACCGGCGCGGCGAACCGGTATTCGGTGACATGGCTGATGTTGAGTCGCTGCATGGGGAACCTCTTCATGAGTGATGCTCGACCCTATACCTCCTGTGGGTGTGTTTCCACCCTGGCCTTCCCGTGGAAATGGGTGATTGCCTGAGGGTCAACTCATTAACTCAAGTATCCGGCTGTAGTGCCGATATGCATACATCGTTGGTAATACGATCGAGTGGAATGGTGTACGTGGCGAATAGGTGACGCGCTTTTTCTGGATGCCCAGATTGTTTGGATTCTTCATTCTCCCGCGCTGGCCGCATCGGGTCGGCTGGCTTCTGTTCGTTCTGCTTGCCGCCTGGCCGGCGGCGGTCTGGGCGCGGGCGCCCATGCCGGTGCTGATCCTGCATTCATACAATCTGGAGTATCCCTGGACCCATCGACAGCACGTCGGCTTCGTTCAGGCCTTGCGGCGGGAGGTGGGCGGCGATCTGGCGATCTCGACCGAGTTTCTGGATACCAAGCGGCGCCGTTTCGATGCGGCGTATGCCCGCGCCTTCACCGATTTTCTGCGGATCAAGTATGCGGGTTATCGGCCCGCGCTGGTCTATGTGACCGATGACGATGCCCTGTCGTTCGCGCGTGATCATCTCGGCGGGCTGTTTCCGGGCAGTCCGGTGTTCTTTTCCGGGGTGAATGATTTTGGCGCGCGCGCCTGGCTGGACCCGGCGCGCATGACCGGGGTGTTCGAGAGGAAGGAGATCGCGCCGAATCTGGGTTTGCTGCGGCAATTGGATGCTTCGGCGCGCGCGATCGTCCTGGTCGGTGATGACAGCGGTACCTATCGCGCGATCGAGCGGGAGGCGCGGCGGGATTTGCCGCGGTTTCCGGATGTGGCGGCGACTTTCGTGGCGAAGCCGGACATCGATTCGCTGATGCGGGAGCTGAGCGCGCGGCCGGAGAAATATCTGGTGCTGACGACCCTGGGCGGGCTGACCGACAAGGGGGGGAGGGTGGTGCCGTTGCGGGAGTCGATCGGACGGATCGCGGCCTTGCGCCGTTTCGTGATCCTGAGCATGGAGGATGTCTATCAGTTCGACGGCGTGCTCGGCGGTTATGTCACCAGTGGCGAACGCCAGGGGGCGAGCACGGCGGTCATGGCCGGGAGATTCCTGCGCGGGTCGCCGCTCTCCGCCATCCCGCCGCTGCTGCACAGCCCCAACCATTATCTGTTCGATGCGCGGGAACTGGCCCGCCATGGCCTGGAGCAGCCGAGCAACCTGTCCGGCGAGGTGAAGTTGCTGAATCAGCCCTCGGGTTTCCTCGACCGTCATCGGGAGCATCTGTTGTGGCTGATCTATCTGCTTGCCGCCGCGTTGTTCGTGGTGGTGCTCGCCAGCCTGTTCGTCGCGAAGCGCAACAATCGTGAACTGCAGCGGCGGGCGCGGCGGATCGAGGCGCAGTCGGAGGCCTTGCGCGCCAGCGAGCAGACCTACCGGACGCTGTTCGAGTCCTCGATCGACGCGCTGGCCATCATCGATCCGGAAACGGGCCACTTCGTCGATTGCAACGAGGCCGCGGTCAGGTTGTATGGCACGGGTGATCGCGAGCGCTTCCTGGCGCATACGCCGGAGAGTCTTTCGCCCGAACTGCAGCCCGATGGCGGGCGCTCCGGGGTGTTGGCGATGCGCTATATCGAGCAGGCCTACAGCCAGGGCACGGCGACTTTCGAATGGCTGCATCGCACGGCCGACGGCTCGCCCTTTCATGTGCTGGTCTCGCTGTGCGCGCTGGAACTCAAGGGGGAGAAGCGGATTCTCGCGATCGCTCGCGACATCAGCGCGCAGAAGCGCGCCGAGGCGGAGTTGCGGGTGTCGGCGATCGCGTTCGAGTCCCAGGACGCGATCATCATCACCGATGCCGATCGGGTGATGCGGCGGGTCAATCCCGCGTTCACCAGGGTCACGGGCTATTCCGCCGAGGAGGCGATGGGCCGGACGCCGGCGCTGTTGTCGTCGGGACGCCAGGACAAGTCTTTTTACCGGGAGATGTGGGCGACGGTGAACGAGCGGGGCGAGTGGCAGGGTGAAATCTGGAACCGGCGCAAGAATGGCGAGATCTATCCGGAATGGCTGACCATCACGGCGGTGAAGGATGCCGGCGGCAAGGTGGTCAACTATGTCGGCATCTTCCAGGACATCACCGAGCGCAAGAATGCGGAGGAGAGGATACGCAACCTGGCCTTCTACGATGTCCTGACCCAGTTGCCCAACCGCCGCCTGTTGCTCGACCGCCTGCATCAGGCCATCGCCAACAGCGGTCGCGGCAACCATCACGGCGCGCTGCTGTTCATCGATCTGGATAACTTCAAGCTGCTCAACGACACCCAGGGCCATGATGTCGGCGACCAGTTGCTGATCCAGGTCGCGCAGCGCCTGCAGAACTGTGTGCGAGAGGGGGACAGCGTCGCGCGCCTGGGCGGGGATGAGTTCGTGGTGATGCTGGAGAACCTGGACGCTTCGCCGGTCGAGGCGGCCAACCAGACGGAAATCGTCGCGGAGAAGATCCTGGCGGCGCTGAATCGGCCTTATGCGCTGGGCGCGGTCGAACACCACAGCACGCCCAGCATCGGCGTCGCCCTGTTCCGGGATAAATCCGATGCCGTGGACGATCTGCTGAAGCGGGCCGACCTGGCCATGTATCAGGCCAAGGCTTCCGGGCGCAACACCATCCGCTTCTTCGACCCCGCCATGCAGGCGGCGGTGGAGACGCGTTCCAGCCTGGAAGGGGAATTGCGCCAGGCCATCCAGCGCGGCGAGTTCATCCTTCACTACCAGCCGCAGGTGACGGTGGAGGGCTGCGTGACCGGCGTCGAGGCGCTGCTGCGCTGGCGGCATCCGGAGCGCGGCCTGATCGGGCCGCTCGCCTTCATTGCCCTGGCGGAGGAAACCGGTCTCATCATCCCGATCGGCCGGCTGGTCCTGCGCCAGGCCTGCGCGCAGCTCAAGCTCTGGTCGGAGCGGGCGCATGGCGCGCATCCGAGCGTGTCGGTCAACGTCAGCGCGCGTCAGTTCCATCACCCGGATTTCATCGACATGGTCGAGGCGGAAGTGGCCGCCAGCGGTGTGGATGCCGGTGGACTGGTGCTGGAAATCACCGAAAGCCTGTTGCTGGAAAACGTCGACGAGGTGGTGGCCAGGATGCATGCGCTCAGGGCGCGCGGCCTGCGCTTCTCCATCGACGACTTTGGAACCGGCTACTCGTCGCTGGCCTATCTAAAGCGTCTGCCCCTGGATGAGCTCAAGATCGATCGGTCCTTCGTGGCGGATATCGAGCATGACGACAGCGCCGTCGCCATCTGTGCCGCCTTCATCAGCCTGGCCCACATCCTGGGCCTGCGCGTGGTGGCGGAAGGGGTGGAAACCAGGGCGCAACAGCACCTGCTGGCTTCGAGCCTGGGCTGCGATGGCCTGCAGGGCTATCTCTTCGGCAAGCCGGTGCCGGCGGCGGAGATCGATGCCCTGTTGGCGCGGGCGAAACCCGATGTGGCGGTGATGGACGGGCTTGCGTGATACCATCCGCCCGATTCAACGCGGGGCACGGGACATTTACTTGATCAAGTCGAACAGAAATGAAAAAAGCCGGCGTTGTCGTGAAGACAAGCCGGCTTTTTGTTTTACTTGGTGCCCAGGAGAGGACTCGAACCTCCACGCCCTTGCGAGCGCTAGGACCTGAACCTAGTGCGTCTACCAATTCCGCCACCTGGGCCAAGAAGCCGCGCATTTTACTGACCAAAACATTTATGTCAACGAAAAAAACACCCACTCAATCAGCTACCACATCCCCCGCCAAATCGACCCGGGGTCGGGCCGCCGCCAAGGCGAAGCCGCCCGTTCCCCAACTGCTCGATACGGCCCCCGTCGCCGCCGCGAAGCCGCCGCGTCGTGGCCAGAAAGCCTTGCGCTGGCAGGATCCATTCCTTGAGCGCGAACGCGCCAAGTACGGTCACGCCATGCCCAGCCGGGAGTTCATCCTGCAACTGGTGACCGAGGCGCATGCGCCGCTCGACGCCGAGGATTTCGCCGCGCGTCTGGGGCTGGAGGCGGAGGAGATGGATGCCTTCATGATCCGCCTGCGCGCCATGCAGCGCGACGGCCAGATCATGCTCAACCGGCGCGGCGCGCTCTGCCTGCCGGAGAAGATCGAGGTGAAGGCCGGCCGCGTCGAGGGGCACGCCGACGGTTTCGGCTTCTTCGTTCCGGACGACAAGTCGGGCGACATGTTCCTGCAGGAAAAGGAGATGCGCGGCGTGCTGCACGGCGACCGCGTGATGGTGCGCGAGCATGGCCTGGACCGTCGCGGGCGCAAGGAAGGCAAGGTGGTGGAAATCCTGGAGCGCGCCAATGCCACTCTGGTGGGCCGGCTCTATCGCGAACGCGGCTACCAGTGGGTGGTGGCGGAGAACAAGCGCATCAGCCAGGACATCCTGGTGCCCGACCATCAGGATCTGGGCGCGGCCAACGGCAACGTGGTGATGGTCGAGATCAGCGAGCAGCCGACCAAGCACGCGCCGCCGGTGGGCAAGGTGATCAAGGTGCTGGGCAACTATGCCGACCCGGGCATGGAAATCGAGATCGCCCTGCGCAAGCACAATCTGCCGAATGAGTTCGCCGCCGAGGTGGTGGCGCAGGCGAAGAAATTGCCCAAGGGCGTGTTGAAGAAGGACCTGGGCGGCGACCGCGAGGACATCCGCAACCTGCCGCTGGTGACCATCGATGGCGAGGACGCCCGCGACTTCGACGATGCCGTGTATTGCCAGCCGGAAGGGCGCGGTTTCCGCCTGTGGGTGGCGATCGCCGATGTCTCCCACTATGTCCAGCCGGGCTCGCCGCTCGACGTCTCCGCGCTGGAACGCGGTACCTCGGTGTATTTCCCGCGCCGGGTCATCCCCATGCTGCCGGAGGAGTTGTCCAACGGGCTGTGCTCGCTCAACCCCGAGGTCGACCGTCTGTGCATGGTCTGTGAAATGGAGATATCCAGCTTCGGCAACATCAAGAAGCACCGTTTCTATCCGGCGGTGATGCATTCGAAGGCGCGCTTGACCTACAACCAGGTCTGGGACTGGCTGGAGGCCGGCGAGGCGCCGGCCGAGAAAGCCTGGGTGATGCCGCATCTGCAAGACCTGTACAAGCTGTTCAAGGTGCTGTTGAAGGCGCGTGGCAAGCGTGGCGCCATCGATTTCGAGACGGTCGAGACGAAGATGCTGTTCGACGAACACGACAAGATCGAGCGCATCGTCGCCACCAGCCGCAACGATGCCCACCGCCTGATCGAGGAATGCATGCTGGCGGCCAACGTCTGCGCTTCCGAGTTCCTGCGCAAGAAGAAGCACCCCGCCCTCTACCGGGTGCATGAGGGGCCGACCCCGGAGAAACTGAAGGCCTTGCAGGAATTCCTCGCCGAGTTCGGCTTCTTCATCACCGGCGGCGACGACCCGCACGCCAAGGATTACGCGGATCTGTTGCTCAAGCTGAAGGGCCGTCCGGACGAGCAGTTGCTGCAGACCGTCCTGCTGCGCTCGCTGCGTCAGGCCGTCTACAGCCCGGAGAACGCCGGCCATTTCGGTCTGGCCTATGAGGCCTACACTCACTTCACCTCGCCGATCCGCCGCTATCCCGACCTGCTGGTGCACCGGGCGATCAAGGCCTGCCTGAAGGGCGAGATCTACAACCCGGGAAGCTGGGAGAACATCGGCGCGCAGTGCTCGAAGAACGAGCGCCGCGCCGACGACGCCACCCGTGACGTGGTGTCCTGGCTCAAGTGCTACTACATGCAGGACAAGCTCGGCGAGGAGTTCGATGGCGTCATCTCCTCCGTGGTCAGCTTCGGCGTGTTCGTGGCGCTCAACGACGTCTTCGTGGAAGGCCTGGTCCACGTCACCGAACTCGGCCAGGATTACTTCCACTTCGACGCCGCCCGCCATCAGATGCTGGGCGAGCGTACCGGCAAGCGCTTCCGCCTGGGCGACAAGGTTCGGGTGCGGGTGGCCCGCGTCGATCTGGAAACCACCCGCATCGACTTCACTCTGGAGGACAATGCGGCCGTCTCCGCGTCCGCCCCGAAGGGGAGCGCGAAGCCCCACGCGCCCGCCGCCGGAAAAGGCTCCGCGGGCGCGGGACATTCCAAACCATCTTCCAAGAAAGCCCGCAACAAATGAGCCAACGAGTCCTGATCCACGGTTTCCATGCCGTCACCGCGCGTCTGCGCCACCACCCGGAAAGCATCCAGGTCATCTATATGGATGAAAGCCGGCGCGATCGCCGCGCCAAGGATCTGGCCAAGGTCGCCGAGGAGCGCGGCGTGCGCGTCGTGCTCGCCAATGGCGCCCGCGTCGATGAAATGGCGCGGGGCAAGTCGCAGGGCGTGGTCGCCCAGGCCAGCCAGATCGAACTGGCCAAGGATCTCGACGAGGTACTGGACGAGTTGAGTGAACCGGCCCTGCTGATGGTGCTCGACGGCGTCACCGACCCGCACAACCTCGGTGCCTGCCTGCGCAGCGCCGATGCCTTCGGCGTCCATGCCGTGCTGGCGCCCAAGGATCGCTCCGCGGGGCTTTCCGCCGTGGCCATGAAGGCCGCCAGCGGCGCCGCCGACTCGATTCCGTATCTCACCGTCACCAACCTGGCGCGCACCCTGCGCGACCTGAAGGATCGCAACATCCTCGTCATCGGCACCGACGACGAGGCCCCCGCCAGCCTGATGGACGCCGACTTCTCCTCTGCCGCCGCCCTGGTGCTGGGCGCGGAAGGGGCCGGCATGCGGCGGCTGACCAAGGAACATTGCGACGTGCTGGTGAGCATTCCCATGTTCGGCCAGGTGGAAAGCCTCAATGTCTCGGTCTCGGCCGGGGTGTGCCTGTACGAAGCGCGCCGGCAGCGGACGCTGGCGGGAAAGTAGGTCGCGCATGGATTCGAAGCTGAAGGAAGCCTGGTCGCTGTTCAACGACGCTGAGCTGTTGCATGGCGCCACCGAAATCGAACTGGCGCTCGATCGTCTCGCCGCCCGGATCGGCGACGCCCTCGCCGACACCTTCCCCATCGCCCTCTGCGTGATGGGCGGCGCGGTGGTGTTCACCGGCAAGCTGTTGCCGCGCCTGGGCTTTCCGCTGGAATTCGATTACCTGCACGCCACCCGCTACCGCGACGCCACGCGCGGCGGCGAGATCGATTGGGCGGCGCTGCCGCGCAAGGATCTGAACGGCCGCACCGTGCTGCTGCTGGATGACATCCTCGACGAAGGCCACACCCTCGCCGCCGCCCGCCAGCGCCTGCTGGAACTGGGCGCGGCCGAGGTGAAGATCGCGGTGCTGGCGGACAAGGACATCGGCCGCGAGAAACCGATCCAGGCCGATTTCGTCGGCTTCACCCTGCCCGACCGCTATGTCTTCGGCATGGGCATGGATGCCTACGGGCTCTGGCGCAATCTGCCGGGAATCTACGCAATGAAGGAGCACTGATGCTCGCCATCATCGGCGGAACCGGGCTGACCAAGCTGCCCGGCCTCTCCATCACCCATCGACAAGTCATCCGCACGCCCTACGGCGAACCCTCCGGGCCGCTCACCTTCGGTGATCTCGACGGCCATCCGGTGGTCTTCCTGGCGCGCCACGGCCACGGCCACACCATTCCGCCGCATCTGGTGAACTACCGCGCCAACATCTGGGCCTTGCATGCGCAGAAGGTCAGCCATGTGGTCTCCGTCGCCACCATCGGCGGCATCAATCCGGAGCTGACACCCGGTCGCATGGCCGTGCCGGACCAGATCATCGATTACACCCACGGGCGTGAAACCACGTTCGCGGACTATGGTGACAAGCCGGTCACCCACCTGGATTTCACCTGGCCCTACTGCAAGGACATGCGGCAACGCTGCATCACCGCCCTGGAACGGGCGAAGGAAGATTTCCTCGCGGCAGGTGTCTATGCCAGCGTGCAGGGGCCGCGCCTGGAAACCAAGGCGGAAATCGACCGCCTGGCGCGCGATGGCGCGGACATGGTGGGCATGACCGGCATGCCGGAAGCCTATCTGGCGCGTGAGATCGGCCTTTGCTATGCGGCGGTCGCGGTCTCGGTGAACTGGGCCGCCGGCCGTGGCGACAGCGCGGCAGGCATATCGGCGGAGGTGATCGAAGCAACGCTCAACGACGTCATGGGGCGATTGCGCGGGGTCCTGAAAAACCTCGCCTGCATGAGCTACGGTGACGCGATTCCAGCCAGCAACGGCGGCGCCTGCGCGGTCTGAGATGGCCATACGCGACATCCTGCGCATGGGCGACCCCCGCCTGCTGCAAACGGCGGAAAAGGTGGCGGTATTCGATACCCCGGAACTGCATGCCCTGGTCGCCGACATGATCGACACCATGCGCGCCAACGACGGCGCCGGCCTTGCCGCGCCACAGATCGGCGTGAACCTGCAGGTGGTGGTGTTCGGCGTCGAAGCCAACCCGCGCTACCCCGATGCGGAAACGGTGCCGTTCACGGTGCTGCTGAATCCGGTGCTGACCGTCATGTCCGAGGAGATCGAGGAGGGCTGGGAGGGCTGTCTGTCCATTCCCGGGATGCGTGGCATGGTGCCGCGCCACACCCGCCTGCGCTACAGCGGTTTCGACCCGTATGGCGAGGGCATCGAACGCGAGGTGAGCGGTTTCCATGCGCGTGTGGTGCAGCACGAAACCGATCACCTCTGGGGCATCCTCTATCCCCGGCGCATCCGTGATCTGCGCCACTTCGGCTTCAGCGACGTGCTGTTTCCCGCGTCCAGTGACTGAACCGGGACCGTCGTAAAAATATTTTCAAAAAAGTTCTAAAGTTTTTTGAGTTCCGGCCGAAGAGGGGGCAAGGCTGGAATTTTCATTCAGGCCCCGGAGGCAGAAGCCCTCCCTCAATCGACCCTAGAAAAGGAGTTTCATCATGGCAATCGGCGAAATCGGTCTCACCTCTTCAATGCGTTCCAACCTGATCAGCCTGCAGACCACCGCGCGCTTGTTGGGTACCACCGAAGAGCGTCTTTCCACCGGCAAGCGGGTCAATACCGCTGTCGACAACCCCGCCAACTTCTTCGCGGCGCAAGGTCACACCTCTCGCGCCAACCTGCTGAGCGGCCTCAAGGACAACATCTCCGAGGCGATTCAGACGGTCAAGTCGGCGGACTCCGGCATCAAGGGTGTGCTCACCAGCATCGAAGCCCTGCGCGGTATCGTCACCCAGGCGCGTTCCGCGATCAACGATACGGTCAACAGCGCCACCGTGCTGTCCGGTCTTGAAGGCCAGTACAACCGCATGGTCGAGCAACTGAACAACCTGGTGACCGACTCCAGCTACAAGGGCACCAACTTCCTGACCAGCGGCAGCGTGACCCTGACCGTCAACTTCAACGAAAACGCCACGACCAAGGTCGTGATGTCCGGCTTCAACAGCGGCGCCAGCGGCCTGGCGATTTCCGGTGGTGGTGGTTCGATGACGGTGGCGGGCACCAGCGGCAACATGAGTTCCGGCTCGATGGATTCCGTCTCCGAGCTCAACGCCATCGAGGCAACGTTGAATACCGCGATCGCCACCTTGCAGACCAAGGCTTCCGAACTGGCCGCCAACCTCAACACGCTGACCGCGCGTCAGACCTTCATCACGGAAATGGTGAACACGTTGACGGTCGGCGCGACGAAGTTGACCGAGGCTGATACCAATGAGGAAGGCGCCAACCTGTTGTCGCTGCAGACCAAGCAGCAGTTGGGGACTACCGCACTGAGTATTTCTTCTCAGGCTGAACAGTCGGTCCTGCGTCTGTTCTAATCCGGAAATACTCGGTAACTAGGCTCGCGCGGGCCTCCGGGTTCGCGCGGGAGGAGGGTGAAAATGGTCACTGAAATCTCAGGGGCTGGAGTGAGTCACTCGGTAGTCAATCAGACTGGCATCGCGGCTTCGTTACGTGCCTCCGAGGCAGTGCGTCCGGGTAGCGCCGGGACAGCCGCGGATGTGGCCGCTCGCGACAAGCAGGCGACTTCCGCCACGCAAGTGGCGGGTGCGTTCGCTCAGGCGCGGGCTCGCCAGGATGTTCTCAACAAGGCTGCCGATGTCGTGCGTGAAGTCTCGGCCACGGTGGAGAAGGCTGATCAATTGCTGGGCGGTATGGAAGAGGCGCTGGGCGGGGTGGTAAAGATCTATCCGCCTTACCCGGTCGATAATCCGGAACGCATTTCGCTGTTGAACAGCTTTGGTGGATTGCGTCGTCAGATCGACGCGTTGACCTTTCCGCCGCCTGAGCAGCTCGATGCCGTGGGCAAGGCGCTTGCCACGGGAACGGATGCGAAGGCAATGGACGGGGAAGCGGACAAGAAGTCGGCGGTGTCGCTGATCAAGGAGCCGATGTGGGATATCCCCCTGCTCGATCCCAAGGCTGCCAGCGATAAGGATGTCAGCAAGGCGCTCGAAGAAGTCAAGGCACTGAAAGACCGCATGAAGGAGCTGCAAGCCGGCATGTGGAAGGATGTGGTCGACTTCGCGCAACAGGCGGAAACGCCCGCTGTGAAGGACGAGGGCTCGAGCGTCCGTGGCATGCTGGCCGATATTGGCGATCGTGGCATTGGTAGCCACGCAAGCCAGTTGGAACAGGCGACGACTGAATCGACGAAGTAGCGGAGTGACAGGGCGCAATGCCTCTAAAACTTGATTTGCGGCCCCACGAGAAGCTTTTTCTCGGCGGGGCCGTTATCGTTAATGGCGATACCCGCTGTCAGCTGGCGGTGCTGAACGATGTGCCCGTGCTGAGGGAGAAGGACATCCTCAGGGAAGATGAGGCGGATACGCCTTGCAAGCGCATCTATCTCGCGGTGCAGTTGATGTACATGGATACGCCCAACCTGGCGCGCTACCACCAGTTCTTCTGGGAAGCGGCGCGTGCCGTGGTCGAAGTGGCACCCAGTACCACGGAGCGGATCGCGCAGATCAGCCAATCCGTGCTGGATGCGAAGTATTATCAGGCGCTGAAATCAGCACGCGAATTGATACGTTATGAACAGGAGTTGGTCGGTAATGCCTGCAAACCCGCTTGATGCCTATCGC
>CAZONS010000043.1:0-15620 GCA_964581195.1 uncultured Thiobacillus sp.
CTGCGTGGCTATGGCGACAGCCTGTTCGGCCTGATCGACACCTATCGGAACGCGGAGCCGGAAGTGGCGTCGGAGTCGGTTCGGGCCGCCCTGGTCCGGGCGCGAAAGGACGTGGATCTGCCTTTCCTGCGCGAGGATATGGCGGCCTTGCTGAGCGAATCTCTGGGCGGTCTCGAACGTGTCACCCGTATCGTCCGTCATCTCAAGGACTTTTCCCACGTCGACGACGTCGACTCGCGCGAGGTGGATATCAATTCGGGGCTGGAGGACAGCCTGCAGGTGGCCTGGCACGATCTCAAGGGCCGGGTGGAGATCATCCGCGACTATGGTGAGTTGCCCGCCGTGCGCTGCGTCGCTGCCCAGATCAACCAGGTCTTCTTCAACCTGATTCTCAACGCCAGCCAGGCGATCGACGGTGCCGGCCACCTGACGCTGCGCACCCGCGCGGCGGATGGCTGGGTGACGATCGATATCGTCGACGACGGCTGCGGCATGAGCCAGGACATCCAGCAACACATCTTCGACCCCTTCTACACCACGCGCCCGGTCGGCAAGGGCGCGGGGCTGGGTTTGTCGGAGGCCTACGACATCGTCGCCAAGCACGGCGGCCGCATCGAGGTGAGCAGCGCGCCGGGGCGGGGGAGCACCTTCAGGGTGCGGCTGCCGGTGGTGGCGACGGCGTCGGCGCACGCGAACTGATACTGCCCTTCCGCTGGCTACCCGGGGGCGACGGGCGGGGGCCAGACGCGGTCGACACCCCTGTGCGCAGGCATTGGCCCCATGCGGCGTTCACTCGCGGAGCCGGGGACGCCACAGCGCGGATCAGACCGGCGCGGCTGCCCGATGTCCGCGTCGTCGCGCCGCGTATCTACATTTCGAAGTGTTCCCGCACGCGCTCCTCCAGGAGCCGGCGCGCTTCGTTTTCACCGCTGGCGGCCAGCCGCTGGTAGACCTCAGGGGCGATGGCGCGGAATTCCGCCATCACGTCGGGGTCGAAATGGCTGCCGGTGTCCTTTTCGAGTATCGACATGGCCGCCTCGAAGCTCATCGGCTCCTTGTAGGGACGCTTCGAGCACAGGGCATCAAAGACATCGGCCACCGCGAAGATACGCGCCGCGAGGGGGATGGCTTCTCCCTTGAGTTGGCGCGGGTAGCCACTGCCGTTCCATTTCTCATGATGGGCCGCCACGACGGCATTGGCGCCATGCAGCCAGCCCATGCCGGTGACGATCTCCTCGCCCTGCGCGACATGGGTGCGCATGATGCGGAATTCCTCGTCGTCCAGCTTGCCGGGTTTCAGCAGAATGGCATCGGGAATGCCGATCTTGCCCACGTCATGGAGAAAGCTGCCGGCGATGAGCGCCTGCATGTCGTCGCCGGCCAGCCCCAGTCGCTCGCCCACGCGCGCCGCGATCCAGGCGACCCGGTAGTTGTGCGCGCCGGTATCGGAATCCCGCTTGGCGATCGCGCGTCCCAGGGCTTCCATCATTGAGATATGGGAATCGAGCACCTCACGCGCCTTGCGCGTGTTGTCGGCCGAAAGGGCGACCACGAAGGGATAGATGGCGGCGCCGCAGAGCAGCGAAGCCAGACAGACCATGAGCGCGGTCGTCATGGAACTCTCGAACATGGCCCTCTGTTGCCATGCGGGCACGACACGCACCCCCTCGAAGTAGCCGGTGACGGCGCCATGCGTGCCGGCGGTGGCCGCGCGTAGCGGCACGAAGACCCGCAAGGCCCAGCGTCCATCGGCAAGCACCACACTTTCGTATGAGGCCGTGGTGTAGGTCGGCGTGCCATGGTGACTCATGGAGGCTTCGACCCGGGCGCCCTCGGTCGTATGGGATTCGGCCAGCTTTCGGCCATCGGCCCCGTAGATCTCCGCGATGTCAAACAGGCCGCCGACAATGGTGCGCGCCGCGATGGCGGCACGCTCCTCGGCCTCGGTGCCACTCAGGTTGAACGCGTTGTGGAAATGAATCAGGCGGTCGGATTCCTCGATGGCCAGGGAAACGATGCTCTGCTCCGCTCTCTCGCGCGCGACGAACCAGGCTATCGGACTGGCAATCGAGGCCAGCAGCACACTGACGGCGGCGATGCGAACCGCCGTTCTTTTCTCAAAGGGGTTCATCGTTCGAATCTGGCTGTCGGTCGACGGGTGTCATGGTATGGGGGCAGGATCTGGCCGACAGATGCATTCTGGCCACGCGCATGCTGATGCTGTACTTCCTGGCGCCGCGCGGTGGCGGTTTCAGATGCCGGGATTTATACCGTTGTTTCGTCGCCGCCGACAAGTGCGTCAGCAGCCGATTCCATGTCGCGTCGTCAGGGGGCGCATGAGGCAAAAAAGGGGCCTGGGCCCCTTTTTTGCCTCATGCCGGCGCGGTCATTTCCCGGCGAACTCTTCCAGCTTGCGCGCGCGGATGACGTTGCCGTCGAGCGCGGCCTCCTTGCTGGAGCCACCGTAGGCCAGGGTCATCAACTGCGAGTAGTAGAGCACCGGCATGTTGAACTTGGTGCCGTACTTCTTGTTGATCTGGCCCTGGTAGACCTCGGTGTTGGCCTGGCACAGGGGGCAGGGGGTGACCAGCATCTCGGCGCCGCCGTCATAGGCCGCTTCGATGATGTCCTTGATCTGCGCCTGGGCCTTTTCCGGTTCGGAGAACGCCAGGGCGCCGCCGCAGCAGGTGACCTTCTGGTCGTACTTGACGGCCTCGCCACCGACGGTCTCGATCAGCTTGTCGAGATACATCGGATTCTCGAACGATTCGCCGGCGATGCCGAAGGGGCGGTTGGTCTGGCAGCCGACGTAGCCGGCGAACTTCATGCCGGCCAGGGGCTTCTTCACCGGCTTGGCCAGTTCGTCGTAGCCCAGGTCCTCGATCAGCACCTCGACCATGTGCTTGATCTCGGGGATGGCCTTGATCTGCAGGCCGGCTTCCTTCAGCGCGGCCTGGGTGTCGGCCATCAGCCCGGAATTGTGCTCCAGGCGTTCCTTGGACTCGCGCGAGCCGAGCCAGCAGGCGGCGCAGGTGGCGACGATATCCTGGCCGGGCAGGTGCTGCTCGGACAGGGCGAAGTTGCGCGCGTTCATGGCGATGCGCGGCAGTTCGCCGGACTCGGCGTAGCTGACCGAGGCGCCACAGCAGTTCCAGTCGGGGATCTCGGTCATCTTGATGTCCAGGGTCTTGCACATGGACTCGACCGAGGTCAGGTAGTTGGAGGCCGAGGCGCCCTTCTGGGACGAACAGCCGGGGTAGAAAGCGTATTCCTTGCGTGCCATATGTTTCTCCTTACGCCTTGGCTGCCTTGTTCTTGGCTTCCAGTTCGTTCGCCTTGGCGAGCATGGCCTGGATACCCTTGATGTCCTTGCACTTGTGCGAAATGCCGATGGCTTCCAGCGGGTTGAGCCGCTTGGCCTTGACCAGACCGAGCGCGACATCCTGCATTTCCATGGCCTTCTTGATGCCGGCGCCGACGCCGTCCTTGAAGTACAGGGACTGGGTCAGCTTGACCTCGTTGACGCGGCCGGTCTTGGTGCAGTTGTCCCAGAACGTCTTGGACAGGTGCAGCGTCGGCTGGTTCTTCGGGGCGCGGCCGATGCGGTAGGCGTATTCGGCGATGCCGTGCATGACGTGGGTGACCGGCACCTTGCGCGGGCAGCGCACGTAGCAGTTGTAGCAGGACGTGCACATGTACATGCCCTGCGTGTTCAGCACCTCTTCGCGCTTGCCGGCGCGGATCATCATGAAGATTTCCTGCGGCGGATGGTCCCAGCCGGAGTGGAAGTTGGTGGGGCAGGAGCCGGAACAGAGGCCGCACTGCATGCACATCTTGACCCACTCGCCCATCTCGGCCTGTTCCTCGATTTCCTTGAGGAAGTTGTTCTGGTACCGGGCCGCCATTTGCTGATTGAGATCGCTCATCTGTCTTCTCCTGGCTTAGAAGCCCTTGAACGGGGAGGGCGGGAAGGACTTGATCAGGGCCGCATAGTCGTTGATCTTCTGCGGCAGGGTGGCGATGTCGGTGATCGCCACTTCCAGATCCATGACCCGTTCGGTTTCGAGGTTCATGCCCTTGAGGGTGTCGCCCACCTTGGACAGGCGGTAGCGGCCCAGCTCAGAGCCCTTCACGAAGTGGCACTGGTATTCCTCGCCGTGCTTGCAGCCCATCAGCATGACGCCGTCGTAGCCGCCGTTGAGCGCGTCGGTGATCCAGATGGTGTTGACCGAACCCAGGCAGCGGATCGGGATGACCCGCACGTAGGGGTCGTACTCGTGGCGGTTCATGCCGGCCATGTCGAGCGCCGGGTAGGCGTCGTTCTCGCAGGCGAGGATCAGGATCCGCGGCTTCTCGGCGAACTCGTCGGGTACGTCCACGGCCTTGATCTGGGAGCCCACGGTATTGACCGAGTAGTTCTCGAAGGAGATCACGCGCACCGGGCAAGCACCCATGCAGGTGCCGCAACGGCGGCAGCGCGACTCGTTGAACAGCGGGAAGCGCTTGGCATCCTCGTCGATGGCGCCGAACGGGCATTCCACGGTGCAGCGCTTGCACTGGGTGCAGCCTTCCAGGCGCACGGTCGGGAACGACAGATCGCCGGCGCGGGGATGCGCGGCCTTGCCCAGACCGGCGTTCTCCATCGCCTGGATGGCCTTCATGGCGGCGCCGGTGGCGTCTTCCTGGGCCTGCGCGATGTCCATCGGACGGCGCACCGGGCCGGCGGTGTAGATCGCGGTGCGCCGGGTCTCGTAGGGGAAGCAGATGAAGTGCGAGTCGGTGAAGCCATGCTTGAACTGCGGCATGTCCGGGCCCTGACGGTAGGTCAGGTTGAGGATGGACTCGGCCGGCAGGCTGGCGATCACTTCCTTCGGCGCTTCGCCTTCGGCGGTCTCGCCCTCGGCGGCTTCGGTGGGCGCGGCGGCCGGCACGGCGTCGATGTTGACGCCGGAATTGGGCACCACGCCGGTGGCGAGCACGACCAGGTCGGCCTGGGTTTCGACGTCCTCGTTCAGGATCAGATCCTTGAACTTGACCGCGCAGGCGTTGCCGGCGGCGGAGACATCGGAGACCACGCCCTTGGAGAAGATCACGCCCTTGTTCTGCGCGGCACGGTAGAAGTCCTCGCCGTTGCCGGGGGTGCGCAGGTCGGTGAACAGCACGACGGTGTCGATGTCCGGGTTGCCATCCTTGAAGTACATGGCCTGCTTGATGCTGGTGTTGCAGCAGAAGCCGGAGCAGTACTGGAGGTGCTTGCCGGTGGTGTCGCGCTGACCGGCGCACTGGACGAACACGACCTTGTTGACCGGCTGGCCGTCGGACGGGCGGCAGATCGGCTTGCCTGCCGCCGCGGCTTCGCGGGCGAGGGCTTCGAGGCCGGCCTGGTCGACCACGTTGGGCGACTTGCCGTAGCCGAGTTCGGGCAGCTTGTTGGCGTCATAGAGGGTGAAACCGGTCGCCTGGATGATGGCGCCGATGTCCTCGTTGGCGACGCTGCCGGATTCGATGGCGATCTGCACCTTGAAGCGGCCGGGGGCGCCGTCGGTCTTGGCGATGGTGGCGTTGAGGTAGACCTTGATGTTGGAGTCGGCCTCGATGCGCGCGACCATGTCGGCGACACCGTTGTCTTCCGGCGCCTTGAACGGCTCGCGGGTGGGGACGCGCTTGTGCAGCTTGGCGGCCCAGCCGCCGAGCGCGGCGGTTTTTTCGACCAGGACGACCTTGTAGCCGGCCTTGGAAGCCTCCAGCGCGGAGGTCATGCCGGACATGCCGCCACCGACCACCAGCAGGGTCTTCACCGAGCCGGTGTTCTGGTTGCCTTGCGGTACCTGCATGGCCTTCACTTCGGCGCAGGCCATGCGGACGTAGTCCTCGGCCATTTCCTGGGTGGTTTCGCGGGCTTCCTCGGTGTCGGGGCGAATCCAGATCACGCCCTCGCGCAGGTTGCCGCGCGAGATGGCGACGGTGGGGAAGTTGAAGGCATCGGTCTTGGCCCGGCGCGAGCAGGCGCAGAGGGCGGCGTGGGTGACGCCCTCGTTGTCGATGTCGTTCTGGATCATCGCCACGCCCTCGGCGGAGCAGAGGAAGTCGTGCTCGCGCACGAGGTTCATCTTGCCGGACTTGGTGGCGGTTTTTACGAGGGCGGCGACATCGACGCGTTTGTCAATCTCGCAGCCCTTGCAGATATATGCAGCAGTCTTTACGTCAGCCATGTCTTAAACCTCCGCACGGGCGACTTTGTTGACGACCTGGATGGCGCGCAGGGCGGCCGCGGTCGCGCTTTGCACGGCGCGGTTCACATCCAGGGCATTGGTGGCGCAGCCGGCGCCGAAGATGCCGGCGTTGGCCGGGTCGGCCATGAGGAAGCCGGAAGAGTCGGACATCACCTCGGCGGGGATGTCCACGCCCTTGACCGAGGGCTCCATGCCGACGGCCAGCACGACCAGGTCGTGGGCGTTGGCGTAGCGGATGTAGCCTTCGGTGTTGACGCCGTTGCAGACCGGATTGCCTTCCTTGTCCTCGGTGATGCGCGCGACCTTGGATTTCACGAACGACACGTTCTGATTGGCCTTTACCTTCTGGTAGAAGTCCTCGAAGCGGTCGATGGCGCGGATGTCGATGTAATAGATGGTCGACTTGCCTTCGTCGCCGTAGGCTTCCTGCACGTAGTGGGTCTGCTTGAGCGAGGCCATGCAGCAGAAGCGCGAGCAGTGACGCAGGTGGTTCTCGTCACGCGAGCCGGCGCACTGGATGAAGGCGACGTTCTTCGCCTCCTTGCCATCGGACGGGCGCAGGATCTTGCCGCCGGTGGGGCCGTGCGGATCGGCCAGACGCTCGAACTCGACGTTGGTGATGACGTTGGGGAAGCGGTCGTAGCCGTAGTAGACGATCTTCTCGGCGGCGTAGGGCTGCCAGCCGGTGGCCCAGACGATGGCGCCGGCGTTGAGACTGATCACTTCCTCTTTCTGGTCGAGATCGATGGCGTCGTACTTGCAGGCGGCCTTTGCGCGCTCGGCGTCGGGCGTGCCGATGATCGAGGCATCGATCACGTAGCGCTGCGGGTAGGCCATGTTGGACGGCAGATAGGCCGCCTTGATCTTGCCCAGGTTGTAGTTGAACTCGTCGGCGATCTCGGTCTCGACCGCCTTGCCGCATTCGCCGCAGGCGGTGCAGTTGGCGTTCACATGACGCGGTTTGAGTTTCACGGAGACGCTGTAATTGCCCTTGTCACCGGTGATGCCGGTGACTTCGGCCAGCGTGAGCACCTGGATGCGCGGGTTGGCTTTGAGCCGGCGCAGGTTGATTTCCAGGCCGCAGGTGGGATGGCACATCTTGGGGAAATACCGATAGAGCTGGACGGTACGGCCGCCCAGATACGGGTTTTTTTCCACCAGAACGACTTGCTTCCCGGTTTCGGCCGCTTCTAGCGCGGCCGTCATGCCGGAAATGCCGCCGCCCACGACCAGAATGGTCTGGTTGGTCGCCACTACAGACGTCATGTATCGCCTCCGATGGGTGAGGATTTGAAACTAGGCTTGAAAAAACGACATGGCGACGCCAGCGCGTACCGCCGCCAAAAATAGGCGCGAATGTTACCCGCAAAGGACTTGCCCCCGCGATATTGGTTTAATCGAAAGTTCTTATGAACGAATAGACTGGGACTATCTGAACCGGGCGGACGCGCTTCGGCGAGGGGCTGGAGCGGGCATGTCACGCCGGATTTCCAATGCGGGGCGCAAAACCCTAAAATGCGCGTCTTTCCTCACCGCTGGGGCGTATTGCCGCCCTGCATCGGCAGCCATCATGTTTACCGGAATCATCCAGGCCGTCGGCCATATCTCGCGTCTCGTGGAAACCACCGGGGGGGATGCGCGCGTCACCGTCGCGGCGGCGGGCCTCGATCTTTCCGAGGCGCAACTGGGCGATTCCATCGCCTGCAACGGCGTCTGCCTGACCGTGGTGGACAAGGCGGCGGGCAGTTTCAGCGTCGATGTCTCCGCCGAGACCTTCTCCTGCACCATCGGCTTCGCGCCGGGCGACAAGGTCAATCTGGAAATGGCCATGCGCCTGTCCGATCGACTCGGCGGCCATCTCGTCTCGGGTCATGTCGATGGCGTCGGCGAGGTGCTGCATTTCGCGCCGGTTGCCGGCAAGGCTGGGGAAGACGGCAGTTGGCGCCTGGACATCCGTGCTCCAGGCCCTCTCGGTCGCTATCTCGCGCCCAAGGGCTCGATCGCGGTGAACGGGGTGTCGCTCACGGTGAACAAGGTGCAGGGGAACGATTTTTCCATCAACCTCATCCCTCATACCCTGGAGCAGACCATGCTCAAGGGATTGAAGGCGGGCGGCAAGGTGAACCTGGAGGCCGACATGCTGGCCCGCTACGCCGACCGCCTGCTGAATTACGTACACGAACAAGACAAGGATTGAAATGAAACGACCCCCACGCTCACTGCGTTCGCGACACCCCGAGGGGGCGATGTCGGATGGCCCGGCGGTGCTGACATGAGTCTCGCTCCCATCGAAGAAATCGTCGCCGAGCTGAAAGCCGGCCGCATGGTCATCCTGGTCGACGAGGAGGATCGCGAGAACGAGGGCGACCTGGTGATGGCCGCCGAGCATGTCACTCCGGAAGCGATCAATTTCATGGTGCGCCACGCGCGCGGCCTGGTCTGTCTGACCTTGACCGACGCCCGTTGCCGGCAACTGGGCCTGAAGCAGATGGTGAGCGACAACCAGACGCCGCATGGCACCGCTTTCACCGTGTCGATCGAGGCGGCGGAAGGGGTCACGACGGGTATTTCCGCAGCCGATCGCGCCGTCACCATCCAGGCGGCGGTGGCCAAGAGCGCGCAGCCGACCGATATCGTCCAGCCGGGCCACATCTTCCCGCTGCGCGCGCAGCCGGGCGGCGTGCTGGTGCGCGCCGGGCACACCGAGGCGGGGTGCGACCTGGTCGGCATGGCCGGTCTGGAGCCCGCTTCGGTGATCTGCGAAATCCTGAAGGAAGACGGCACCATGGCGCGGCTGCCGGATCTGCTGGAGTTCGGCAAGGAACATGGCCTCAAGATCGGCGCCATCGCCGACCTGATCCACTACCGCGCGGCCAACGAAAGCCTGGTCGAGCTGGAAGGCGCGCGCGCGATGGTCACGCCCTACGGCGAGTTCCGTCTCCATGTCTATCGCGACAAGGTCAGCCGCGCGACCCATCTGGCGCTGGCCATGGGAGAGATCCGCGCCGACAGTGAAACGCTGGTGCGGGTGCATGAGCCGGTGTCGCTGATCGATACCCTGGATCTGACCGGCGCCGGCCATGCCTATTCGGTGCCGACCGCGCTGAAGCTCATCGCGGATGCCGCGGCAAACAATAAAGCGGGCGTGCTGGTGTTGCTGCATCGTCCGGAATCCGCCGACGATCTCGCCAGTCGGGCGCTGCCTTCCGGCACTCCCGCGCCGGCGAAGAAATTCGACCTGCGCAACTACGGCACCGGCGCGCAGATCCTGCGCGACCTGGGTGTCGGCAAGATGAAACTCCTCGCCACTCCCCGCAAGATGCCGGCCATGGACGGCTTCGGACTGGAAGTGACGGGCTACCTGGAACAGGACGGGAACTGAAATGGGCCGCTACGCACAGATTTTTGAATTCGAACCGAATGAAGATGGCAAGGGCCTGAAGATCGGTATCGTCATGAGCCGCTTCAATATAGATATCTGCGAGGGGCTGCTGTCCGCCTGCAAGGCGTCGCTGATCAAGCACGGCGTCGAGGCCGAGGATATTCGCATCGCCACCGTCTCCGGTGCCCTGGAAATACCGCTGACCCTGAAGAAGATGGCCGAGACCGGCAAGTACGACGCGTTGATCGCCCTGGGTTCGGTGGTGCGCGGCGAGACCTACCATTTCGAGGTGGTGTCCAACGAATCCGCTTCCGGCATCATGCGGGTGGGTCTGGATACCGGCATTCCCATCGCCAATGCCATCCTCACCACCGACACCGAGCACCAGGCCACTTCGCGCATGTCGGAGAAGGGCTCGGAAGCCGCCCGTGTCGCCATCGAGATGGTGCGCCTGCTCCAGGCGCTGGAATGAGCGCCGACAAACCTTCAAGAGCCGCCGGCACCGGACGCGGCAGTCGCCAGATTTCCCGTGAACTGGTATTGCGCGCGCTCTACGAGCGCCTCGCCGCCGGCACGGATTATCCCGGTCTCATCGGTTTCGCCCAGGAGGCTCAGGAATACGCCGAGGCGAACACCGGCTTCCTGCGCGAGTTGCTGGAAGGGGTGCTGAAGCAGGCGTCGGCGCTGGACGCGGCCCTGGCGCCGCATCTCGACCGGCCGGTGGAGGAACTCTCCCCGGTGGAGCACGCCGCCCTCTGGATCGGTGCTTATGAACTCGGCCATAGCCTCAATGTGCCCTACAAGGTGTGCATCAACGAGGCCGTGAACCTGACCAAGAAGTACGGCGGCACCGATGGTCACAAGTTCGTCAACGGCGTGCTGGACAAACTGGCGCGCGTGACCAGGGCGGTGGAACTGGATGCCGCCGGCCGATGAACGTCTAACAGCCTGTCGGACTTTGGGCTCCGATAGCGAAAAGTGGCCCCGCCGAGGCCATTCTTTGTCCATTTCGCCGGGGAATGGTCGAACCATTGCCCAAGAAATGGGCGACAAAGGGGCCGGCGCGGTCGCTTTGCAGCCGGAGATTCCAAAGTCCGACAGGCTGCTAGCGCCGGCTTCCAGCCGGCTTCAACCCTCCGGCTAGAGAAACGGGCCGGCGCGCCATGCCCTCCGAATTCGATCTGATCGCTCGCTTCTTCACCCGCCCCGCGCCCAACGCGGTGCTCGGTGTCGGCGACGACGCGGCGTTGCTGGCGGTGGCGCCGGGCATGGAGTTGGCGGTGTCCACGGACATGCTGGTATCCGGCCAGCATTTCTTTCCCGACATCGACCCCTACTTGCTGGGCCACAAGACGTTGGCGGTGAATCTTTCCGATCTCGCCGCGATGGGCGCCACGCCGCGCTGGGCCACGCTCTCCCTGGCATTGCCGGCGGCCGAGGCGGACTGGCTGGAATTGTTCAGCCGCGGCCTGTTCGATATGGCCGCCCGTTTCGAGGTGAGCCTGGTGGGCGGCGACACCACGCGCGGGCCGCTCAATCTGAACGTGACGATTCTTGGCGAGGTGCCGGCCGGTCGCGCATTGCGCCGTTCCGGCGCCCGTGACGGCGATGACATCTGGGTCTCCGGCGATCTCGGTGGCGCGGCACTGGGTCTGCGCTACCTGATGGGCGATTGCGAGCTGGCGGACGCGAATGAGGTCGAGGCCTGCCTCACCCGGTTGCATGCGCCGGAGCCACGCGTGGCTTTGGGGCACGCCCTGCTCGGTCTCGCGCATGCGGCCATCGATCTTTCCGATGGTGTGCTGGCCGATCTCGGCCATATCCTGGAATGCTCCGGAGTCGGCGCCGAGATCGAATTCGCCCGCTTGCCCGCTCATCCCGCCGTCGCCGCGCGTCTGGCCCAGGGTCTGGCGCGGGATTGTCTGCTGGCGGGTGGCGACGACTACGAGCTCTGTTTCACCGCCGGTCCGGAACGCGCGCATGGCGTGCTCGCCGCCGCCGCTTCGGCCGGTGTGCATGTCAGCCGCATCGGTCGTATCTGTCGCGAGCCGGGCTTGCGCGTTCTGGCCACGGATGGCGCGGTGATGTCGACGCTGGGGAGGGGCTTTGATCACTTCGCCTGACCGGCGTTTTCTGTTCGCCCATCCCGCCCACTTTCTCGCCCTGGGCTTCGGTGTCGGCCTCTCGCCGAAAGCGCCTGGAACCGTGGGGACACTGGTCGGCTTCCCTCTGTTCTGGCTGCTGGCCGGGTCGCCCCTGTACTGGGCCTGGATCGCGGTGTTTCTGGTGGTGGGTGTCTGGGCCTGCGATGTCGCTGGCCGTGCCCTGGGCGTGCATGACCACGGTGGACTGGTGTGGGACGAGGTGGCGGCCTTTCTCATGGTGCTGCCATTCGCGCCGTCGACACCTTGGGGCTACGCATTGGCCTTCGCCCTGTTTCGCCTGTTCGACATCTGGAAGCCGTTTCCCATCGGCTGGCTGGACGCGCGCGTGCCGGGCGGACTCGGGGTGATGCTGGACGACGTGCTGGCGGCGGTTTACGCGATAGTCGTTTTGTTGCTGGTGGCGCGATGGACGTGAGCCAGGCGGAACTGGAAGGGCTCGCCGCCGAACTCGGTACGGCGCTGATGCGGCGCGGCTGGATGCTGGCGACCGCGGAATCCTGCACCGGGGGGTGGGCGGCGCAGGCGCTGACCGCCGTTGCGGGTTCTTCTTCCTGGTTCGAACGCGGCTTCGTCACCTACAGCAACGAGGCCAAGAGCGAGATGTTGGGGGTGCGAGCGGATATCCTGGCGCAATATGGAGCGGTGAGCGAGGAGACGGCCCGCGAGATGGCGGCGGGCGCCCTCGCGCGCGGCCGCGCCCAGGCCGCGCTCGCCATCACCGGCATCGCCGGTCCGAGCGGCGGATCACCCGGTAAGCCGGTGGGCACGGTCTGCTTCGCCTGGGCGCGCGCCGGCGCGGAAACCCTGGTGGAACGGCGGTGTTTTCCAGGCGACCGTCGGCAGGTGCGCGCCCAGTCGGTGGCGTTGGCGCTCAGGAAGATGCTGTCGCTCGTGACATAATCCGCTGATTCAAACTGGAGGTTACCCACATGGATGAAAACCGCAGCAAGGCACTCGCCGCAGCCCTCGCGCAGATCGAGAAACAGTTCGGCAAGGGCTCCATCATGCGCATGGGTGATGGCAGCATCGCCGATGACATACAGTCCGTTTCCACGGGTTCGCTCGGTCTGGATGTGGCGCTGGGCATCGGCGGTCTGCCGCGCGGCCGGGTGGTGGAAATCTACGGCCCGGAATCCTCGGGCAAGACCACGCTGACCCTTTCGGTCATCGCGCAGATGCAGAAGATGGGCGGTACGGCCGCATTCATCGACGCCGAACACGCGCTCGATCCTCAATACGCGCAGAAACTCGGAGTCAATGTGTCCGAGTTGCTGATCTCACAGCCGGATACCGGCGAGCAGGCGTTGGAGATCGCCGACATGCTGGTGCGTTCCAGCGCGGTGGACGTGATCGTGATCGACTCGGTCGCGGCGCTGACCCCGAAGGCGGAAATCGAGGGCGAGATGGGCGATTCCCACGTCGGCCTGCAAGCCCGCCTGATGAGCCAGGCGCTGCGTAAGTTGACCGCCAACATCAAGCGCACCAATACCCTGGTGATCTTCATCAACCAGATCCGCATGAAGATCGGCGTCATGTTCGGCAGCCCGGAAACCACCACCGGCGGCAACGCCCTCAAGTTCTATGCATCCGTGCGCCTCGACATCCGCCGCATCGGCGCGATCAAGAAGGGTGATGAAGTGGTCGGTTCGGAAACGCGCGTCAAGGTGGTCAAGAACAAGGTTTCGCCGCCGTTCAAGGAGGCGATCTTCGACATCCTTTACGGCGAGGGCGTCTCGCGCGAGGGTGAGATCGTCGAGATGGGCGTGGCGCAGAAGTTCATCGACAAGTCCGGTGCATGGTACGCCTACCAGGGCGAGAAGATCGGCCAGGGCAAGGACAATGCTCGTGAGTTCCTGCGTTCACATCCGGAAATCGCCCAGGAAATCGAAGCCAAGATTCGTGAACAGCTTGGCGTGAAGTCTCCGGCGGCGACCCTCGTGGCGTGACCCTGCGCGAGCGGGCGATGAACTTGCTGGCGCGGCGCGAACACAGCCGTGTCGAACTGGCCCGCAAGCTCTCGGCACATGGCGAGGTGGACGAAATCGCCGCCTTGCTCGATCAACTGGAGCGGGAAAACCTGCTTTCCAATACCCGCTTCGCCGAGGCCCTGGCACACAGTCGCGCGGGGCGTCACGGCAGCTTGCGACTCAAGGCCGAACTGCGGGAAAAAGGGGTGCCTGAGGGCGTTCTGGCGGCGGTCGTGAGCCAGGCGCGCGATGACGATATGAGCGCCGCGCGTGCGGTCTGGCTGAAGAAATATGGCGCCCCACCGGCCGACGCCAGGGAACGCGCGAAGCAACAACGATTTCTGTTGGGCCGTGGTTTTCCCGTGGATGTCGTGCGGCGAGTGGTGGGTGGCGACGAGGATTAAAGCCGCGCCCGCACGATGCTGGCGATTTCGTCGTCATTGAGCGCGATGGGGTTGGTTTTCATGCTGGAGCCGCGACTGTTGGCGACGATGCGGTCGATATCGATCTCCTGGACGCCATAGGCCCCCAGGCGGGGGATATGCAGTCGTCGGGTCCAGTCATCCAGTAAGTCCAGTAGATAAGCGTGCGCCTCCATGTCCGGCAGGGGTTGCCCGCTGAGCAGACGCCCGACCTGCGCGTAACGACGCATGGCGGCCGAACCCGGGTCGCGCGCATGCAATGCGCTCAGATTGACTCGTGTGGCGGCTGCCACCAGCGTGCCACAGGCCACGCCGTGCGGAATGGGGAAATACGCGCCCAGTGGAGAGGCCAGTCCATGCACCGACCCCAGTCCGACCTGCGCCAGGGTGATGCCGGAATTCAACGCGGCATAGGCCATGCTCGCGCGATGCGCGGCAGCGTCCCCTTCGTCTTCGTACCAGGCCAGAAGCGCCCCGCGCAATGCGCCGAGTCCCGAGAGCGCCAGCACATCGGTGAATGGATTCGCCTTGCTCGATACATAGGATTCAAGTAATTGAGTGAAGGCATCCATGCCGTTGGCGGCTATCACATGCCTTGGACAGCTGGCGAGCAGATCGGGGTCGATCACGGCGTATTCCGCGATCAGCTTGTCGTCCCGGAAAGATTTCTTGAAACCATCGGGACCGCGAACGCTGAGCACCGCGTTCTTGGTGGCCTCGGATCCGGTTCCGGCTGTCGTCGGAACAGCGATGAACGGAGTGGCCGGGCCTTGGTAGGGCAACTCCGGGCCAACGCCCTCGAGATGATCGAGGACGGAATTCGCGGGCTTGAGCAGACCTGCCATGGCCTTGGCGGCATCGAGCGCGCTGCCGCCGCCGACCCCCAGTACACAATCGATGGCGTGTCCCCTCATCGAGCGGACGTAATCGTCAATCAACGCGGGAGAGGGTTCGCCGTCGATATGGACAAGGTGCCAGGCTATGCCGCGCTGCGCGAGGGTATCGGAGAGCCGCGTCCAGGCATCGGTCGTGATGAATGATCGCGCACCGGTCACGATCAGCAACGCCGACCCGAAGCTGGAAACCAGATCGGGCAGGCGTGAAATGCTGCCAGAGCCGAATTCGATGCGTGGCAGGCGTGATATGGAGTAGGAGGTAATCATTGTCGCTTGACCATATGTTGAGGAGGGTAAGAGTCTGAGCGGCATGGCGTGCGATCACAAAGAATTTCCATTTCTGCTTGACACGCCCTCGGGCGACACATATAGTAGCGGACTCCTGACGCGGGGTGGAGCAGTCTGGCAGCTCGTCGGGCTCATAACCCGAAGGTCACAGGTTCAAATCCTGTCCCCGCAACCAGTTCTTTTGCTCGTTGAGTTGTTTTAAGTGGTTTGCAAAACTTCTTAAAAAAACAAGTTGACGAGATGTAGGAAGTCTGTAGAATGCCGGCC
>CAZONS010000044.1:0-15433 GCA_964581195.1 uncultured Thiobacillus sp.
GAAACCGCCGCGCGGGAAGCCGATGTGACGGCCCCCGCCGCGCCGCAACCCCCGGCCGCCGTCATCGAGGACACCTCCGACAGCGGCCGGGTGAACGCCATCCTGAAGGGAGGTAATTACTGGGTGGTGGTGATCAGCTTCTTCGGCTTCGGCCTGCTGCTCTCGCTCACCCCCTGCGTGTTCCCGATGATTCCCATTCTGTCCGGCATCATCGTCGGCCAGGGCAGCGGCATCACCAAGCGCAAGGGCTTCACCCTGTCGCTGGCCTATGTCCTCGGCATGGCCCTGACCTATGCCATGGCCGGCGTCGCCGCGGGCCTCTCCGGCACCCTGATCTCCAACGCCCTGCAAAACCCCTGGGCGCTGGGCACCGGCGCCGCCATCTTCGTGGCACTGGCGCTGTCGATGTTCGGTTTCTATGAACTGCAACTGCCCAGCTTCGTGCAGAGCCGCTTCACCGAGGCGAGCAACCGCATCAAGGGTGGCCATTTCACCAGCGTCTTCCTGATGGGCGTGCTCTCGGCCCTGATCGTCGGCCCCTGTGTCGCGGCGCCGCTGGCCGGCGCCCTGCTCTACATCAGCCAGACCGGCGACGTGGTGCTGGGCGGTGTCTCCCTGTTCTCCCTGGCGATGGGCATGGGCGTGCCGCTGCTCCTGGTCGGCCTGTCCGCCGGCGCCTTGTTGCCACGCGCCGGCGCCTGGATGGAGGCGGTGAAGAAATTCTTCGGCGTCTCCCTGCTGGCGGTGGCGATCTGGCTGGTCTCGCCGCTGCTCTCCGAAATCGTGCAGATGTTCATGTGGGCGACCCTGCTGATGATCTCGGGCATTTACATGAAGGCGACCGAGCACCTGGCGGTGAACGCCAGCGGCTGGACCCGCTTCTGGAAAGGCGTCGGCATGATCAGCCTGGTCACCGGCATCGCCATCCTGCTGGGCGCCCTCGGCGGTGGCCGCGACATCCTGCAGCCGCTGGCGGTGTTCAAGGGTGGCGTCGCCGGCGCGGCCGAGACCGAACCGCACCTGACCTTCAAGCGGGTGAAGAACAACGCTGAACTGGATGCCGCCATCCAGGGAGCCGGGGGCCGCGCGGTGATGCTGGACTTCTATGCCGACTGGTGCGTGTCCTGCAAGGAGATGGAACGCTTCACCTTCGCCGACGCCAAGGTCCAGGCCCGGCTCAAGGACGTGCTGCTGTTGCAGGCCGACGTCACCGCCAATACCGCCGAGGACAAGGCCTTGCTGGCCCGCTTCAAGCTGTTCGGCCCGCCCGGCATCATCTTCTGGGACAAGACCGGCCAGGAGGTGGCCTACCGCGTCGTCGGCTACGAGAAGACCGAGAAATTCCTGCAAAGCCTGGACAAGGCGCTGCCTTGACCGCGGAGCGAACAGCCCCCACGCCCACCGCGTTCGCCGCCCCCCGAGGGGGCGGAATCGCCGGCCTGGGGCGGCCCGGCGCGGGCGGTGCCGTCACCCCCTCGCGGCCGCTGCTCACCGCCGCCGGTCGCGCCATCGGCGACTACGACATGATCCGCGAGGGCGACCGCATCCTGCTCGGCCTCTCCGGTGGCAAGGACAGCCTCACCCTGCTGCAGATCCTGTTGCACCTGCAAAAGAAGGCGCCGGTGAAATTCGAACTGGCCGCCTGCACCGTCGACCCGCAATCCCCCGAATTCGACCCCTCGCCGCTGAAGGGCTATCTGGCGGACCTGGGCGTGCCCTATTTCTACGAGAGCCAGCCCATCGTCGAGTCGGCCGCCACCCACATGAAGGGCGACTCCTTCTGCGCCTACTGCTCGCGCATGCGCCGCGGCATCCTCTACCGCGTCGCGCGCGAGAACGGCTACGGCGTGCTGGCCCTGGCGCAGCATCTCGACGATCTCGCGGAAAGCTTCCTGATGAGCGCCTTCTTCGGCGGCAAGCTGCGCACCATGCAGGCGCACTATCTCAATGACGCCGGCGACGTGCGGGTGATCCGCCCCCTGGTCTATGCCCGCGAGCGGCAGACCCGGGATTTCGCCAGCCGTGCCGGCCTGCCGGTGATCTTCGAGAACTGCCCGGCCTGCTTCTCGATGCCGATGCAGCGCTACCAGATGAAGCATCTGCTGGCGGAGCAGGAAAAGCTGCATTCGAACCTGTTCGCCAACCTGCTCACCACGATGAAGCCGCTGATGGCGTTGCAGGGGCCGGAAGCGGCGGCCGTGGAAGCATCGTGAGCACCTATGTCATCGGCGACATCCAGGGCTGCCACCAGGCGCTGGAAACCCTGCTCGCCCACCTGAATTTCGACCGCGCCCGCGACCGCCTCTGGATCACCGGCGACCTGGTCAATCGCGGCGAGGACTCGCTGGCCGTGCTGCGCTGGTGCCAGGCGCACGACGACTGCGTGGTGGCGGTGCTGGGCAATCACGACCTGCATCTGCTGGCGGTGGCGGAAGGCTTCGTGCCACCGCATCGCAAGGACACCCTGGAGATGATCCTGCAGGCGCCCGATCGCGAGACCTTGCTGACCTGGCTGCGTCACCGCCCGATGCTGCACCGCGAGGGCCCCTGGCTGATGGTCCATGCCGGCCTGCCGCCAGCCTGGGACGCGGATGCGGCACAGCTGCACGCGGGCGAGCTGGAACGGGCGTTGCGTGGGCCACAGTGGCGAACCTTTCTGAAGGACATGTACGGCAACGAGCCTCGCCGCTGGAGCCCCCTGCTCGACGGCCAGGAGCGCTTGCGCTTCATCGCCAACGCGCTGACCCGCAGCCGCTACCTGCATGTCGACGGCAGCCTCGAGTTCCAGCACAAGCTGGGCCTGGGAACGGCGCCGGACGACCTGGTTCCCTGGTTCGACTTCCCCAATCGCCGCGCCGCCGACGCCCGCATCCTGTTCGGCCACTGGTCGACACTCGGCCTGCTGGTGCGGGAAGACGTGGTGGCGCTGGATACAGGCTGTCTCTGGGGCGGCGCCCTGACCGCGTTCAGGCTGGAGGACGAGCAGTGCTTCCAGGTGACCTGCCCGGCACGGCACGCGCCGAAAACGTAGGTTGGGTCAAGCGCGGGGTTTGCGCCGTAACCCAACATCACCGCCAATGTTGGGTTACGCGATAAAGCCGCTAACCCAACCTACGATGGCGTGGTTTCGACCGAGAACGAGCGCCGGATCGTCTCCTCGGCGGCGCGCGCCAGTTCGCGCCGAGTCAGACCCGCGCTGGCGATCGCCGGCAGAAAAACCACTTCCGCGTGGATTTCCTTCAGCCCCATGATTTTCAGCAACGACGCGCCGAGGCTGATCTGGCCGTAATAGGCGGCATCGACGCAGGGCGTGCCATCGCCGTTCAGATATCGGATGCGGACCGGCCAGACACTGGCGCCGGCTTCCACCGCCGGCTGGAACAGGGAAGGAAAGAACGGCAGCAGGCCACTGCCGTCCGTGGTCGTGCCTTCCGGGAACAGGGCCAGGCAATCCCCCGCGCGCAGGTGCTCGGCCATGAGCTGGTTCACCCGCATCGCGTCGGCCTTTTTCTCGCGCACCAGAAACACCGTGCCGGCGGCCTCCGCGAAGCGGCCGATCACCGGCCAGTTGCGCACTTCCGCCTTGGAGATGAATCGCGCCGGCAACAGGCTGTGCAGCAGGTGGATATCCAGCCAGGAAACGTGGTTGGCGGCGATCAGGACGCCGCCGCGCGCCGGCGGCGTCCCCTGCACCCTCACCCGCACCGCGAGGATGGCCAGCAGCCGCGCGGCCCAGTGCGTCACCCGACGCGCCCGCTCCGCGCGATCCAGCGAGGGAAAGCGCAGCAACACGAGCAGCAGGCCGGTGAGGATATGAACGCTCAGGCGCAGGTATTTCAGGGGCGGCGACAACATGCCGGCATTGTAGCGTGGCCGCCCGGCCGACCACGCCGCCACCGCCCGCGTCACGACCGCTTCAGGAAGTGACGCGCGTAGACCGGATTGAGGTGCTTCAACGGCAGCAGGATGGGCAGGTCGGCGGTATTGAAATCCGGATCCCAGGCCGGTTCGCCACAGACGTGGGCACCCAGGCGCAGATAGCCCTTGATCAGCGGCGGCAGGACGGGGACCGCGGCGCTGTCCAGCGAATCCAGGGGCAGGGGGCAGCGCGGGAACACCCGCCATTCGATTGGCGACAGGTGCTTTTCCTTCGCCGCATGCCAGATGCCGGCGGCGTTGTGGCCGCCATCGGCCATGCCGATGCTGGCGCAGCCGATCAGATACTCATGACGGCTGCGCAGCATGTATTCCGCGAGGCCGGCCCACAGATGGGTGATGACGCCGCCGCTGCGATAGTCCACGTGCACGCAGGACCGGCCCAGTTCCACCATGCGCCCGCGCAGGTGCTGCAGACGGGTGAGATCGAATTCGTTTTCCGAGTAATAGCTGCCGACCCGCTTGGCCGCGTCCGGGCTGAGGATGCGATAGGTGCCCACCACCTCGCCGCTGTCCGGATCGCGCACCAGCAGATGCTCGCAATGGGCGTCATAGAAATCGATGTCGAGACCGTGTTCCGGGGTCGTCAGGCGGGCGCCCATTTCCTCGGCGAAAACCTTCCAGCGCAGACGCTGCGCCTCGCGCACTTCATCCTGGTGCCGCGCCATGGCGACGTGAAACTGCTTTCTGTTCCTGCCTTCCTGCCCGACGCGTTCCTGGAGCATGGGATTTCCTCTTCTTTGCGGTAATGCGGCAAAGGTAGGAAAACGGCGTTACCCCGCGATGACGTCCAGATGAAGAAATGGTGACCGGGGGCGGCGGCGCCCCCGTGGGACACGCTCAGGCGTAGCTGCGCAGCCGCAGGGAAAACTGCGAGAGCGCCTCGATGCCGCTGCCCTCGGCGCGCTGGCACCAGTCCTGGAGTTGCTTGACCAGTTGCTCGCTGGACGCGGTGGAACGGCCCCAGAGGGCGATCAGTTCCTGACGCATCTGGTACAGGGTATTGAGGCGAGGACTCTGCGCCAGCAGGCATTCAAGTTGCCGCCGCTCGCTCGACTTCAGATGGGCGTGGTCGAGGTTGAACCAGCGTCGCGCCTGTTTCAGCGCGATGCCCTCGGGAAGGCTGGCGCGCAGCTTGTCGAGTTCCTCCGCGTAGACACGCTTCATGCCGCGCGCGTAGCGGGTGAGCACGTCATAACGATGCGTCACCACGCTGTGCAGCAGGTCGGCGTCACAGAAGTGCTTGATCTCGCCCCAGCGCACCTTCGGCGCCACTTTCTTGACCTTCGCCAGTCCGAGCAGCGCCAGGACGCGGATATAGCCCCAGCCGATGTCGATCTCGTACCAGCGACTGGAGAGCTTGGCGGAACTGCCGTAGGCATGATGATTGTTGTGCAGTTCCTCGCCACCGATCAGGATGCCCCAGGGCAGGATGTTGGTACTGGCATCGTCGCAGGCGAAGTTGCGATAGCCGTAGAAATGGCCGGCGCCGTTGATGATGCCGGCGGCGAACACCGGCATCCACAGCATCTGCGCCGCCCAGATGGTCAGGCCGATGACACCGAACAGGGCCAGGTCGATCAACAGCATCAGCACGATGCCGTGATTGCGACGGCCAGTGTAGACGTGGCGCTCCAGCCAGTCGTCCGGGGTGCCATGACCGAAACGCTCGCGGGTTTCCGCCTTCGCGGCCTCCGCCTGGTACAGCTCGGCGCCCTCCAGCAAGACCTTGCGGATGCCGAAGACCTGCGGGCTGTGCGGGTCTTCCGGTGTTTCGCAGCGGGCGTGGTGCTTGCGGTGCACGCTGACCCATTCCTTGGTGACCGCGCCGGTGGTGAGCCAGAGCCAGAAGCGGAAGAAATGGCTGACCGCGGGGGCGAGATCGAGCGCCCGATGCGCCTGCGCGCGATGCAGGAAGATGGTGATGCCGGCGATGGTGACATGGGTCATCGCCAGGGTGACCAGGACATGGCCCCACCAGGGCAGGTCGAGCAAACCGTTCAGTATTTCGTTCATGCGGGCCTCAGTTGGCTGGGAGGAGTTGGATTGTTGGCCGCCATGGCCGAATGCACAACCCACCGGTCAAACAGGTTCGATGCCGACGCGATGGAACCGTTCCCGGCCTGGTTGATCCGTTTCAGCATTGTTCCCAGGGCAAACCATCGAACCGCCAGCCATTCCGGGTGGAGCGCCGGTGCTGGTCGTCCAGTTCGCCCTCGAAACCGTAGAGCACGTTGTAGATATCGGAGAAGCCGTTCTTTTCCAGATACTCACCGGCTTCCTTTGAGCGGTTGCCGGAACGGCAGATCAGCAGTACCGGGCGATGATGCGAGGCGGCCATGCGCACCTGGCCGAGGAAATGGGGGTTGAGATCCCAGTTCACGCCCTCGTACCAGGGAATCAGAATGGCGCCCACCGGATGGCCGACGAACAGGAACTCGAACTCCGAGCGACAATCGATGAACACCGCGTCCGGGTGGCTATCGAGGAAGGCGTGGGTTTCCTTCGGGGTCAGATGTTGCATGGCGGCTCCTTGACGGCCCTGATTGGGCAAGGGGGGTAACGGCAACAAAGCGAATATCTGTAGCCCGGATTCCGCCGCGCCGCATCCGGCTACGCGTAAATCCCGAAGGGATCCTCCGGGTCGACCCCATCCATGAATGGCTTCTTGCGGTCGCGGTGGGTCACCTGATACATGCAGCCCATCCAGTTGCCGATCACCGCCTCGGCGGTATCGTGCCAGGTGTTGTCGAGATTGCTCGCCACCACGGCTTCCGGAAACTCCGGCAGTGGCTGCCCGGCGGCGGCGGCGCGCAGCACGCGCTCCCGCCACTCCAGCAGGATCGCCTGTTCATGCGGACGCAGATAGTTGTCCGGGAAGGGGGGAAACGCCGGCAGCAGGCCACGCGCCGCCAGCAGCGCATCGCGCTTGTATTCCTTCAACAGGGAGATCGTGTCGTATTCCGGGTGACCCTGGAAAAACACCATGCGCAACCCGTCGTGGCTGGTGGCCAGATGCACGCCCACCGCCTCGCTCTCCACCAGCACGCGCAGTCCCGCCGCCTCGAACTGGGCGCGCGAGATATCGTTCCAGCGCGAATGCGGCACGTCGAAGCGGGTGTTCACATCGCTCACCAGCGGGTGCCGTTTGTCGATCACCCGGTGCGAGAACACCCCCCAGCGCTTGCTCGGCTGCAGCACGCGCGGCTGGCCATGGCGGAAATGCAGCACGGCATGGGTGGCCAGGCAGGACAACAGGGTGGTGGTGACATTCTCCCAGGCCCAGTCGATCACCTCGCCCAGCGGCGCCCAGAACGGTTCCTTCGAGAGATCCTCGCCGCTGACATTGGCGCCGGTGATGATCAGGGCGTCGAGCCCCTCCGCGCGGATTTTCTCGAACGGCTCGTAATAGCGGGCGATATGCGTCGCGGCCTTCTCGCCGCGCGGAATGGCGTCGAGCGTGAAGGGGTGCACATAGAACTGCGCGATCGGGTTGCTCTCGCCGATCAGCCGGAAGAACTGCCGCTCGGTCGCCTCCAGCGCCGCGTCCGGCATCATGTTCAACAAGCCGATGTGCAGTTCGCGGATGTCCTGATGCGCCGCCCGCTCCTGCGGCAGCACGATGGTCGTTCCCGCCTCGCGCAGGCGTTGCAGGGCGGGCAGGTCGTTATGGGCGACGATGGGCATGTAGGTTCTCCAGGGCGGCTCCCGTAGGGATGATTCGGAATAATAAGCCGCAAAAGCAGGCTTCTGACGATGCGAAAGCTTGCATCGAAGGTGACTTGCCCGTTTACTTGCGCCTTTGCCGCTCCGTCACCGTTCACGCAACGTCCTCAGAATGACGCTTTACGACGAATCCTCGATCAAGGTTCTAAAAGGCCTGGAGCCGGTGCGCGCGCGGCCGGGCATGTACACCCGCACCGACTCGCCCACCCATGTCATCCAGGAGGTGATCGACAACGCCGCCGACGAGGCGCTGGCCGGATTTGCCCGCAACATTCTGGTGCGGCTGCATCTGGACGGCTCGGTTTCGGTGGCGGACGACGGTCGTGGCATTCCGGTGGGGCCGCACCCTACCGAGAAGGAGCCGACCGTCGTGGTGGTGTTCACCCGTCTGCACGCCGGCGGCAAGTTCGACAAGACCAGTGGCGAGGGTGCCTACGCCTTCTCCGGCGGCCTGCATGGGGTCGGCGTCTCGGTGACCAATGCCCTGTCCACCCGCCTGTCGGTCACGGTGAAGCGCGACGGCGAGGTGCATCAGGTCGAGTTCGTCGAGGGTGGCCGCCTGGCGCGGCCGCTGGAAATCACCGGCAAATGCGCGAAGAAGGACAGCGGCACCCTGGTGCGCGCCTGGCCCGACCCGGCTTTCTTCGACAGCCCGCGCATCTCCCTGGCGGAACTCGAACGCCTGCTGCGCGCCAAGGCGGTGCTGCTGCCCGGCGTCACGGTGAAACTGGCCATCGAGCGCGAGGATGGCGAGCAGGAAAAGGCCTGGTCCTACCCCGGCGGCCTGCCGCAGTATCTGGCGGAACTGCTGAATGACGCCGAGCCCCTGATTCCCGCCTTCTCCGGCGAACGCTACGCCGATGGCGAGAGCGGCGGCGGCTACGCCAAGGGCGAGGGCGCGGCCTGGGTCTTCACCTGGGCGGAAGGCGCGGGCGCGGCGGAGAGCTTCGTCAACCTGATCCACACCGCCCAGGGCGGCACCCACGAGGCCGGCCTGAAAGCCGGCGTCTTCGACGCGGTGAAATCCTTCGCCGAGCACCATGGTCTGCTGCCGCGCGGCGTGCAGTTGCGCCAGGAGGATGTCTGCGGACGGATGAGCTTCGTGCTCTCGGCGCGCATCCTCGACCCGCAATTCCAGGGCCAGGTGAAGGAAAAACTCAACTCGCGCGAGGCGGTGAAACTGGTCTCGGCGATGGTCCGCGACCCCTTCGAGGTCTGGCTCAACAGCCATGTCGAGCACGGCAGGGCGCTCGCCGAACTGGCCGCGCGGGCGGCGGCGAGCCGTCTGAAATCGGCGCAGAAGGTGGAGAAGAAGAAGCAGTCATCGGTGGTGGTGCTGCCCGGCAAGCTGTCGGACGCCAGCGGCAACGATCCGGAGAGCAACGAACTGTTCCTGGTCGAGGGCGACTCCGCCGGCGGCTCCGCCAAACAGGCGCGCGACCGCGAGACCCAGGCCATCCTGCCCCTGCGCGGCAAGGTGCTGAACACCTGGGAAGTGGAGCCGGAGCGGCTCTACGCCAACAACGAGGTACACGACATCGCCGTCGCCCTGGGGGTCGAGCGCCACGGCATCGACGACCATCCCGACCTGTCCGGCCTGCGATATGGCAAGGTGATCCTGATGGCCGACGCCGACGTCGACGGCTCCCACATCAACACGCTGTTGCTCACCCTGTTCTTCCGCCACTTTCCGCGTCTGGTGGAACAGGGTCGCATCTGTGTGGCGCAACCGCCGCTGTACCGGGTGGATGTGCCGGCGCGCGGCAAGAAACCGATGCGCCGCTTCTACGCCCTCGACGACGACGAATTGACGGCGATCCGCGACCGTCTGCAACGCGAGGGCGTGAAACCGGAAAGTATCGAGGTGGGCCGCTTCAAGGGCCTGGGCGAGATGAACCCTGAACAGTTGCGGGAAACCGCGATGAGCCCGGCCACCCGCCGGGTGCTGCCGGTGCGGGTATCGCGCGAGGAAATGGCGGCGGCGGTTACCATGTTCGACATGCTCATGGGCAAAGGAGAGGCCGGCGCGCGCCGGGAATGGATGGAAACAAAAGGCAATACGGTAGAGGCTGACATATGACACAGGAAACCACCCCCACCCTCAACGAAGCGGAGGAGCGCCGCTTCTGCTCCAGCTGCGGCCGCACCAAACCCCTGCTGGGCGGTGCCCTGGTGCGTTGCGCGAATGGCGCCAAGCGCTGGAAATGCGCGGATTGCCGCGCCAAGTCGAAGGCGCACCAGGCGACCAAGACGGGTGGGGCGTAGGTCGGGTTAGCGAAGCGTAACCCGACGTTACACCGCGCATGTCGGGTTACGGCGCAAAAACCGCGCCTATCCCGACCTACCGCGCTGTATTGCGGACGCCGGCAAGCATGCCGGCGCTACAAGAGCGCGCCCACCCCACCCATTTCCAACCGCGCAGCCACCGATGACCCAGCACGACGATCCCCTGACCCTCGACCTGTTCACGCCCTCCCCGGCGGGCGAACCACCCGCCGCGCCGCCCCTGCCCCCGTCCGGCGACGAAGCGCCGCCCAAGGACTATCTCCCCCTGGGAGAATTCGCCGAGCGCTGCTACCTCTCCTACGCCATGAGCGTGGTGCTGGGCCGCGCGCTGCCGCATGTGGAAGACGGCATGAAGCCGGTGCAGCGCCGCATCCTGTTCTCCATGCGCGAGATGGGCCTCACCGCCAGCACCAAGCACGTCAAGTCGGCGCGAGTGGTCGGTGATGTCATCGGCAAGCTGCACCCGCATGGCGACCAGTCGGTCTACGACGCCATGGTGCGCATGGCGCAGGGCTTCACGCTGCGCTATCCGCTGATCGACGGCCAGGGCAACTTCGGCTCGCGCGACGGCGACGGCGCCGCCGCGATGCGTTATACGGAAAGCCGCCTCACCCCGATCGCCGAACTGCTGCTCTCGGAAATCGACGCCGGCACGGTCGACTTCAAGCCGAACTACGACGGCGCCTTCCAGGAGCCGGTGCTGTTGCCTGCGCGCCTGCCGATGTTGCTGGCCAATGGCGCCTCCGGCATCGCGGTGGGCATGGCCACGGAGATCCCGCCGCACAACCTGCGCGAACTGGCGGAAGCCGCCGTGCATGTGCTCAGGCATCCCGAGGCGAGCGGCGCCGAACTGCTCGCGGATCTGCTCACACTCGTGCCCGGCCCCGACTTCCCCGGCGGCGGCCAGATCATCTCCAGTCCGGCCGACATCCGCGCCGCCTACGAAAGCGGCCGCGGCAGCCTGCGGGTAAGGGCGCGCTGGCAGGTCGAGCCGCTGGCGCGCGGACAGTGGCGGGTGGTGGTCACGGAACTGCCGCCCGGCGTTTCCACCGCCCAGGTGCTGACCCAGATCGACGCCCTCACCAACCCGCAGATCAAGACCGGCAAGAAGGAACTGTCGCAGGAACAGAAGACCCTCAAGGCCGCCCTGCTCGCCGCCCTCGAAGCGGCGCGCGACGAATCCGACGAAAAGGCGCCGGTGCGCATCGTCCTGGAGCCGCAATCGCGCAACCAGGATCCGGAAGCCTTCATGCGCCTGCTGCTGGCGCAGACCAGCCTGGAGACGACGGCGCCGATGAACCTCACCGTGGTCGGCCGCGATGGCCGCCCCGGCCAGAAGGGTCTCGCCGCCCTGCTCTCCGAGTGGGCGGCGTTCCGCGTCGATACCGTGCGCCGCCGTAGCGCGCACCGCCTCGACGCCGTCAACCGCCGCATCCACATCCTGGAAGGCCGCCAGGCGGTATTGCTCAACATCGACGAGGTCATCCGCGTCATCCGCGAGGCGGATGATCCCAAGGCCGATCTCATGGCCGCCTTCGACCTCTCCGAAATCCAGGCCGACGACATCCTGGAAATCCGCCTGCGCCAACTGGCCCGGCTGGAAGGCATCAAGATCGAGAAGGAACTGGGCGAACTGCGCGCGGAGAAGGAAGGCCTGCTCCGGCTGCTGGGAGACGAGGGCGAACTGAAACGCCTGGTGATCGGCGAAATCCGCGCCGACGCGAAGAAATATGGCGACGAGCGGCGCACCCTCATCGAAACCGCGCAGGCGGTCACCGCCGCCTCGACCTCCGACGCCATCGTCGACGAACCCGTCACCGTCATCGTTTCCAGGAACGGCTGGCTGCGCGCCCGCGTCGGCCACGGCCTCGATTCCGCCGCGATCCAGTACAAGGCCGGCGACGCCGCGCTCGCGGTGCTGGAAACCCGCAGCATCTGGCCGCTGGTTCTGCTCGACAGTTCCGGCCGCACCTACACCGTGCGCATCCCCGACCTGCCCACCGGTCGTGGCGACGGTGTGCCGCTCGCCACCCTGGTCGATCTCGCCCGTGGCGCGCGGCTCGTCTACGCCCTCAGCGCGCCCCCCGAGAGCCGCTGGCTGGTCGCCAGCGACGGCGGCTACGGCTTCCTCTGCCAGCTCTCCGACCTGCTCTCGCGACAACGCGCCGGCAAGGCCTTCCTCACCCTGGAACCCGGCTGGCAACCCTTGCCGCCGGTCCGGCTGCAGGGCACCTGGGTCGCGGTGGCCGCGGACAACGGCAAGCTGCTCGCCTTCGCCCTGGAAGAGATGAAGATCCTGTCTGGCGGCAAAGGGGTGCAGTTGATGAAACTGGAGGACAAGGAACGCCTGCTGGCGATGGCCACCTTCGACGGCCAGCGCCTGCTCGTCGACGGCAAGACCCGGCTCGGCCGCCCGGCCAGCGTCACGCTCGCGGGCGAGTCCCTGGAAAGGCACCGCCTGCGCCGCGCCCGCAAGGGCCACCCGCTGGACCGGATCACGCGCGTGGAGAAACTGGAACCGATTTCAGGCTGACGGCGCGGGCCCGTCGCCGCGCGCGACCGCCCTGCCGCCGGCATGGACCTCATAGATCACACCCCCCGGCCGCTCGCGCCGCACCCGCTGCAACAGGGCATCGGCGAACTTCAGCGCCTCGGCCACGTTCGGAGGCTGTTCGGGAAAGATCGCCACGCCCATGCTGATGCCGATCGGCCAGCCCTGATCCGCGATGGTCTTGCCGACGCGATCGTGCAGCTTGTCCATGGCGTGCCGCGCACCAGCCAGGTCGGTTTCCGGCAACAGGATCGCGAACTCATCCCCGCCGAGGCGGCCCACCACATCGGTGGCGCGTCCGAACAGGGTCAGCGACATGACGATGGTTTGCAGGATGCGGTCCCCTTCCTCGTGCCCGAGCGCGTCGTTCACGGCCTTGAAATGATCCAGATCGAGACAGGCCAGCGCGGTCGGATGCCGGTGACGCGCCGCGAGGCGGAGCAGGAAGCGGATCTCCTCCCTGAACGCCTGCGCGTTCTTCGCGCCGGTCAGCCGGTCTATCCGCAGCAAGGTGTATTCCCGATCGAGATAGGTCCGGAGCGTCGTCAGCAGATGCGCGGTGACGAGAAAGAACAGAAACCGCACCAGGGCGTTCCAGAACGCGATCCACCCCTGGGAGTAGGCATGGTTGGAGATGATTTCGACGAACAGCCAGGTCAGGGCCGCGACGATGCTGAACAGATAGCCGGCTGGCTTCTTGCCGCACCAGGCCACCAGGGCGACCGGGATCAGGAACGCCACCGACACGGAGATCTCGGTACCGGTGAAGTAATCGAAGAGGCCGATGAGCGCCACCAGCGCCAATCCCCACGCATACAACCGCCAGGGTGGCAGGCTCGCGCAACGCTTCTCCAGTTCAACGATCGGATTCATCGTGTTCCCCGTTCCATCCTGTTCACCCCGGTCGCGTCGCGGCCCACCCGTGACGCCCAGACCGCGCCCCTACTTCGTCAAACGCCCGGTCATGTCCAGCAGATCGCCCACCAAGCCCTCGAGTCGCCGCTCGGTGGCGGCGTCCGTGAGCCCACCCTCGGCATCGAAGGCCTTGTCGGCGGCGGCCAGGGACACCTGTCCGGGCAGGACGACCATCCGCAACTCGGTCAACACCTCGCGCAGATGGCGCAGCCCGCGCATGCCACCGAGGAATCCCGGCGAGGCGCTGATCAGGGCGGCTGCCTTGCCGCTGAAGGGAACGTAACCGCTTTGCTCGGGCAAAGGCCGCGAAACCCAGTCGATGGTGTTTTTCAGCAGGGGCGGGATGGAACTGTTGTATTCCGGCGAAACGAGGACGAGGGCATCGTGGGCGATGAACAACTGCTTCAGCTTGAGCGCGTTTTCCGGCAGTCCGGAGGCGGCTTCCAGATCACCGTCATAGAGCGGCAAGGGGTAATCCGCCAGTTCCAGCAGGGTGACCCCGGCCCCCGCCGCCGCCAGCCGATCGGCGACCACGCGGGCGAGCCGGCGATTGACCGAGCCGCGCCGCGCGCTGCCGGCGAAGACCAGGACACGGGGAGCGGCGCTCATTCCGGCTCTACCGCGTCGTATTGCGGCTGTTCGTGATGCTTGACGTCACCGCGCCGCTGCCGCACATGATCATCCAGGCGCCGGCGGGCGGCATCGAAGGCATCACGGATGGCGACATAGACGTCCTCATGAGCATGACTTTGATGATTATGGCCGCGCGTGACCAGCAACTCGGCGCCCGGCAGGGTGATATCGATGCTGACGTGGAACAGCTTGCCCTGGCGGCTGTGCTCGTGCGGCGCCTCGATGACGACCTGGCAGCGGGTGATCTGTTGATGCATCTGCTCCAGCTTGGCGACTTTTTCCGCGATGCGGGCTTCGGCGGCGGCCGAGGGTTCCATGTGGCGAAAGGTGACTTCGAGTGGGATACGCATGGTCAATGCTCCAAAGTTGAAAGAATCCGGCTCAACCACCAAGCCGGCGATTGTCCTCCCAGGCGCGGACACGGCGACCGTCATGATGCCGCGACATCGGTCAACGGCACGAATATAACCGGCAGAACATCATTCCGGCGCACCCGTCCCTCCCGATCCTTCTCGATCAGCAGCAGTTCCTGGCCGCTGTAGCGGTCGCCCACCGGGATCAGCAGGCGGCCCCCGGGCTTGAGTTGTTCGATCAGGGCCGGCGGCACCTCGGCCGCGGCGGCGGCGACCAGGATGCCGTCATAGGGCGCGTGTTCCGCCCAACCGAGATGACCATCGCCCTGGCGCACCTCGACATTGTCGCAACCCAGATCGCGCAGGCGGGCCGCCGCCTGGGTCGCCAGGGCATCGACGATCTCCAGCGAATAGACCTCGCGCACCAGTTGCGCCAGCACCGCGGTCTGATATCCCGAACCGGTGCCGATTTCCAGAACGCGATCCTCAGGCTCGGGATCGAGCAGATCGGTCATCACGGCGACGATGTAGGGTTGTGAAATGGTCTGACCATGGCCGATCGGCAGGGGCCGGTTGGCATAGGCGGCGGGCCGCAGGACGGGAGGCAGAAACACATGACGGGGAACGTTGGCGAACGCCTCCAGCACCCGCTCGGAAAGCGCGGACCGCCCGGTGTAGCCATGGGTATCGCGGACTTCCGCGCGAATCTCGTCCAGCAACACTTGCATTTCAGGTGACCGGTTCACGATGTCCCCCTTCACACTTCCACTGTAGATCACAACCGCTCGGGAAGCGCGCGCGGCATGCCGCCTATAATCCCGTCTCCTTACTCCCACGCGAGCGAGCCATGTCCGACCCCCTCCTGATTGCCAAGAACGACGCCGTCGAACTGTTTTTGCTGCCACGCATGGCCAACCGCCACGGACTCATCACCGGCGCCACCGGCACCGGCAAGACGGTGACCCTGCAAACCCTGGCGGAAGCGTTTTCCAATATCGGCGTGCCCTGCTTCATGTCCGACATCAAGGGCGAT
>CAZONS010000045.1:0-15384 GCA_964581195.1 uncultured Thiobacillus sp.
TTCTTCCAGGCGCCAGGCGCAGATGTCCGGATGCTCGCGCTGGCGGCGGTTGTGCAGCGGCTTGAGCTGCTTGACCAGGCGTGATTCCAGCAACAGGGCGCCGACCTCGCCGACGGTTTCCGTCCAGTCCAGGCGGCGCGCCTGCTGGCTCAAGTCCACTTCCTTGTATTCGCGGCTGTTGTTGCCAACCTCCGCGGCGAAGTGCGAGAACACCCGCTGGCGCAGGTTGACGCTCTTGCCGGCATAGAGGCAGAGGTCGCCCTCGCCGTGGATCAGGTAGACGCCGGGCGCTTCCGGCAGATCGTCGAGCACGGCGGCGTCGAGATGGGGGGGCAGGGCGGGGCGCTTGAGTTGGTGCTGAACCGCCGCCAGCACAGCCGCTTCCGGCTGCCTTTGCCGGACCTGTTGCCAGAACTGCCAGATCAGTTCGGCGTCGGCCAGGGCGCGGTGGCGATCCGCCGCCTGCAGGCCGTGGCGGGCGATCAGGCTGTCCAGGTTGTGCTTGTGATGCTCGGGAAACAGCTTGCGCGACAGCCGCACGGTGCACAGCACGTCGGCCTGGAAAGCCTGGCCCAGGCGCTTGAATTCGTTCTTGACGAAGCCGTAGTCGAACCGCGCGTTGTGGGCGATGAACAGTCTGCCGCGCAGGCGCGCGCGCAGTTCCTCGGCGACCTCGGCGAAGGTGGGGGCGTCGGCCACCATCTCGTTGTTGATGCCGGTCAGGCCCTGGATGAAGGCGGGTATTTCGCGTTGCGGGTTGACCAGGGTGCTCCAGCGCCGGGTTTCACCGTCCACCACCTCGATCAGGCCAATCTCGGTGATGCGGTCGATGAGCGGGTTGGCGCCGGTGGTTTCCAGGTCGATGAAGACGAGGGCGCTTGGGAGGTCGTTCATCCCTTCGTCGCCTGGTTCATCCGCATCAGGCGACCGGCGAGGCTGCCGACGATGCGGCGGGCGAGCGGGGCGGAGTAATGCATCAGCTCCTCCAGCATTTCCGGCGGCAGGACCAGGGCGGTGACATCGGTCTCGGCGCGTACCGTGGCGGTGCGGTGCTCGTTCAGCAGGTAGGCCATTTCGCCGAACAGTTCGCCTTCGTTCAGTTCGCCCAGACGTTTTTCCAGGCCGCCGATGTCCTTGAACAGGCCCACCTTGCCGGAATGGAGAAAGAAGGCTTCGCTGGACGTGTCGCCTTCGCGGATCAGCGTCTCTCCCGCCGCGAAGGTGCGGCCGTACTTCGCCAGCAGGCGGTTGGCGCGGCCGAAGACGATACCGTCCAGCCTGTTCGCGCCTTCGCCAGAGCCGAGGAAGAGCTTTTCCAGGGCGGCGACATCGACCTTGGTCAGGGCGTAGAGAAACTGCGCCCAGAAATAGAAGGTGAGGCAGGCGATGAAGGCGCCGATAAGGATGAACACCACGCCGCCCAGGGCGCCATAGACCGCCTGGTATTTTTCGATGTGGAAGAAGTGGCCGAAGCCGAGGTAGAGCAGGCTGAGGCTGAGGGTGGCGACGCCGCTGACGATGAACGTGGGTCGGCGAGGCGGGTGCTGCAAGGGCATCCGGTGCAACACGATATAGAGCAGGCCCCAGACCAGGCCGAGCCGGGCGAGCAGGTTGAGCCCGTTGAACAGATGGATGCGGCCGGCGCCGAGCATGTCGACATTGGCGAGAAAATTGATCACCGCCTGGACGGCCACAGTTACGCTGACCAGCGCGAAGGCCACCGGGATGATGATCAGCGGCAGCACCCACTTGAACACGAAATTGCGCTTCGCATCGTCCGGGAAGATGACCCGGAACGCGCTTTGCAGGGCGTTGACCAGGCCGCGCGAGGACAGCAGCAGGGTGAGCAGGCCGACGCCGCCGGCGGCGATGGCGGTCTTTTGCGGAATCAGGCCCAGCGCCGCGAGTTGTTCCAGCTGGAACTGATCGTAGAGGGCGGCGAGCAGCATGCTCGCCAGACTGGAGGTTTCCGCCAGTTGCGCCAGGTATTGCGCGCCATAGGTGAGCAGCAATACCAGCGGCGCGGCGGAGAGCAGGAAGTAGAAGGTGGTGGCGGCGGCGTGGTTGAGCAGTTCGTTCTTCACGAACAGGCGCCAGGCGGTGTAGGCCGTCTGCAGCAGCCAGTCGAGGCTGTTTTGTTGTGATTCCTGCAAGCGGATGACAGACATGGGCAGCGTGGATTCGGATCGGGACGGTAAAATGCGCCATTTTCAAGGCCAGGAAAACCCCCATGACGTTCGTTCGCCCCTCCCTAGTCCGTCCTTTCGCCGCCCTCCGGCCCGCTCCGGGGCGCGCGCAGGAAGTGATCGCGCCGCCCTATGACGTGCTCAACACCGAGGAGGCGAGGGTGCTCGCCGAGGGCCGGCCGTGGAGCTTCCTGCACATCTCGAAGCCGGAAATCGACCTGCCCGCCGGCACCGACCCCTACGCGCCCGAGGTCTACGCCAAGGCGGCGGAGAACCTGAAGAAGATGCGCGACGCCGGCGTCCTGCTTCAGGACGAGCAGGCCTGCTACTACGCCTATCGCCTGATCATGGGCGAGCATGTCCAGGTCGGCGTGGTCGCCGCCGCCAGTGTCGCCGACTACGACACCAACCGCATCCGCAAGCACGAGTTCACCCGCCCCGACAAGGAAGACGACCGCGTCCGCCAGATCGAGGCGCTCGACGCCCAGACCGGCCCGGTGCTGCTGGCCTATCCGAATGCGCCGGAAGTGGACGCCATCCTCGCCGCCGCCACCCAGAACCCGCCGGATGCCGATGGCGTCGGCGAAGGCGTCAACGGCGGCGGTGTCCGCCACACCCTCTGGGCGATCCGCGACGCCGGCGCCATTGACCGCCTGAGCGAACTGTTCGACGCCATGCCGGCGCTCTACATCGCCGACGGCCATCACCGATCCGCCTCGGCCAGCCGCATCCGCGCGACGCGCAAGGCCGCGAGTTTGGCAAAAGGCGCCGCGCATACCGGCGAAGAGCCCTACAACTATTTCCTCTCGGTGATCTTCCCGCATCACCAGATGCGCATCTTCGACTACAACCGCGTGATCAAGGACATGAACGGCCTCTCCGAGGCGGCATTCATGGAAAAGGTCGCGGCAAGCTTCATGATCGAGCTCTCCAATGAGGCGGTGAAGCCGGCCGCGCCCGGCGAGTTCGGCCTCTATCTCAACGGCCGCTGGCACAGGCTCACCATCCGCGCCGACCTGATCCCCGCCGACCCGGTCGGCCGTCTCGACGTCAGCCTGCTGCAGAACAACCTGATCGCCCCCATCCTCGGCATCGACGACCCCCGCCGCGACAAGCGCATCGACTTCGTAGGCGGCATCCGTGGCCTGGGCGAACTGGAAAAACGGGTCGATTCCGGCGAGATGGCCCTGGCCTTCTCCCTGCACGCGACCCGCATGGAAGACCTGATGGCGGTGGCCGACGCCAATGAAGTCATGCCGCCGAAATCCACCTGGTTCGAGCCCAAGCTGGCCGACGGTCTGGCCTCGCATCTGCTTTGAATGAACGTCGGGATCGACGGCGTCCCGCCGCGGCGGATCGCATCGTCGTGATCCGGGCGGTCCGTGTGCCTTTTGCTACGGAACATCGTATCCGGCATGGCTAGTCTCGGTGCCACTCCCGATTCGGGAGCGGCCAACCAGGAGAACGTCATGCCCAAGATGCGCTGCTACATCGACACCCACGACCGCCAGACCGGCACCTTCCCGGAAAACCTTTCGCCTGAGGATTTCGAGCGTTTTTACGCCAGTTACGAAGCGGTCTGCTTCGAGGAGGGCGTGGTGCCGCTTCGCATCCACGTCGGCCTGGAGGACGGCCGCGCCTTCTGCTTCAATATGGCACCGGATGCCGAAGCGGTGCGCCGGGTGCACGAGCGGCTGGACTTGCCGTTCGACTCGATCACGGAAGTCGCCACCGCGACGCCCGGCGACCTGTTCTTCAGACGCGCCCAATGTTGAGGAGGCACAGCCGTGCGGACCCTGGACGAGATCGAACGCTTTGAGCCGTTCCGCCGGCTATCCGCGGACAGCCGGACCTTGCTCGGCCGGGGGCTGGTGCGCAAGGAATGCCCGCGCGCGACAATGGCCCTGCACAAGGGCCAGCCGGTATCGGGCGCCTACGTGGTGCTCGATGGCCGGCTGCGGGTCTTCTCCCTGTCGCCCAACGGCACCGAAGCCACGCTCTACTTCATCGACCCCGGCGAAACCTGCGTGCTGGCCCTGAACTGCCTGTTCAACGACCTGCTCTACCCCGCCTGGGTGCAGGCCGAGGCCGCCACCACCCTCGCTCTCATCCCCGGCGCGGTCTACCGCAAGCTGTTCGAGCGCGAACCCGCCATCCAGGACATGACGGTGCACACCCTGTCCACCCTGGTCTTCCGCCTGATGTCGGAACTGGAATTCGTCCACTCCAGCCACCACAAGCAACGGCTGGCCAACTTCATCCTCATCCATTCGGCCTCCGACGGCGTGCTGCGCATGACCCAGCAGCAACTCGCCCAGCACCTCGGCACCACGCGCGAAGTCATCGCCCGCCTGCTGCGGGAATTCGTCGCCAAGGGCTACGTCGAAACCCGGCGCGGCGCCCTCGCCATCAAGGACCTGTTCGCGCTGCGGCGCCTGGTGACGGAGGAGAAGGGGGGGTGAGGGGCGGCTATCACGGCCTGCTCGCCTTCGTCCTGCTCATCCTCGCCCCCGCCGCCGCCGCCACCGAATGGCGGGACAGCCCCGCACTCGTCGAGTTGTTCCGCCAGGTCGGCGTCGAAGGCTGCTTCGTGCTCTACGACCCTCAGGCCGACCGCTACATCGGCCACAACCGCTCCCGCGCCGAGGCCCGCTACGTGCCCGCCTCCACCTTCAAGATCGCCAACAGCCTCATCGGCCTGAGCGTCGGCGCCGTCGCCGGCGTGGACGAAACCCTGCCCTACCTCGGCCCGCACACCGCCTTCATCGCCGCCTGGGAACGCGACATGAGCCTGCGCGACGCCATTGCGCTCTCCAACGTGCCCATCTACCAGGAACTCGCCCGCCGCATCGGTCTGGAACGCATGCGGGCCACCCTGGCCACCCTCGACTACGGCAACGGCGAGACCGGATCGGCCGTGGACCGCTTCTGGCTCGAAGGCCCCCTCGCCATCAGCGCCATCGAACAGACCCGCTTCCTCGCCCGCCTGGCCCGCGCCCGGCTGCCCCTGCCGCAAGATGCCCAGGCCGCCGCGCAGGCCATCACCCTGCTGGAGCAGCACGGCACCCGGCAACTGCACGGCAAGACCGGCTGGCAAAACGCCCCCGGCCCAGGTATCGGCTGGTGGGTCGGTTGGGTGGAAGACGGCGGTAAGGTCTACGCCTTTGCCCTGAACCTCGACATCCGCACGCCGGAGGACGCGAAGAAACGGCTGGAACTGGGGCGAGCGGGGTTGCGGGCGCTGGGGGTGATGGAGTGAGAGGGCGTTGATCGGCTATTGCGGACCATGGGGTAGGCTCAGACCAGCGGCCGGTTTCTTGCACGTTGCCGACCTTGGAGTTGCAAGGAAGTTGAAGTCAGCTCCCGCGTGCCGCATCGGCCCGGACCCGCCTCGATACTGCCACTCGCCCCGCCCAACTGTCAGGCCGGTCCTGACCCTCAGAGACACGCACTGTCTCCGCGTTTCAGTGGCAAGTTTCTGGGCGCAGCATGCGCACTGAGGGCTGTTCGGCTGCTCGCTAGTCGGCTAATCCGGCCATTGGTCCAATGCATTCCCATTGGTCTGCAATGGCCGACTTGCTCGCGTAAGCCATGTGATAAGTTTCAAGGAGAAGCGGTCGCTCAATCGGTTGACTGCTCCGCTGATGCTATCTGCCATCAACTGGCCGTGAGCCCGCGATGGTGGCACTCCCGCGCTCTTCACCGTAATCCTGCTCACCTCGGTACAAAACGGCTTGGCACATGAACGATATTGTGCGAAAAAACACCAATAGTGTGATCATTTGATCGTCATTGGAGAACATCGCATGGGAACCATACGCAAAACCATCACGTTGACCGACCAACAGGACGCCTGGGTCAAAGCGCAGATCGACGGCGGAGGCTACACCAACGACAGTGAGCTAATCCGTGACCTCATACGCCGCGAGCAAGAGCGTACCGCCGCCATCGAGAACATCCGCCAGGCCTTGATCGAAGGCGAGCAGAGCGGCGAACCACAAGCCTTCGACCCAGAAGGATTTAAGCGGCGTATGCAGACCGCACATGCCTGAATATCGTCTCACGCCTGCCGCCGAGCGCGACTTGGAAGACATCTGGCAGTATACCAGCGATCAGTGGGGCACCGAGCAGGCGCACCGCTACGCCGATAAACTCATCGTGGCTCTCGCGGAGCTGGCTGAGACGCCGAAGGTTGCACCTACCTGTGACCATATCCGGTCGGGCTATCGACGGCGCCGCATCGAACAGCATGTCATCTACTTCCGTATCACCACCTACGGTATTGCTGTAGTGCGAATATTGCACACCCGCATGGATGCCCCGCGCTACCTCTGACGTTCGCCCGAGCCGTTGGTCGTTTGACTGGCAACATAACTGTGACATGGGTTGCAGGAGCATCTGCGTACGCGCTCAGACTGGCTCCCCGAGGCGGCCGCACAGTTGGAGATGTACTGCCGCTGGGTTGCAGCTAGATTTCACCAAGAGCCTAGATTTACGTCTGCTCTGAGATTTCTAGGACGTCATCCACCGGGTTACCAATATTTTCTCGCAACCTGCGATAATTGAACAAGAACAGAAAAACATATACCAAGGAACGATGGAACATAGGGACAGACGCCATCCGACCCTCGCAGATCGGATCCTTGTCCCAAGGAGGCACCATTGAAAAGCTTGTCTGAAAGAATCAGCGATCGTGAACCGTTCTCTACCCTGTACGACATCGAAGATTCGCTTCCCGATTCCCTGATCACCCACGACCCTGTCAGTCACCAAGTACCGCTCCACGCATTGCTCGGCCTGCATAACCGGGAAGAACGCAAGCAAGCGATCAAGTCAATTAAGTCCAAAAACAAACGTTTTGGCATCGACCACAAGCTGTCTGATGATGAAATCCTCCTGTTACCGGTCACGACACAAGTTCAGCGACTCCGGTTTTTCTGGGATGCCAAACACTTCGGCAAGCGCCTGGAATTTCCTCATTTCCCGTTCAAAACATTCCGGTTCTCACTGCCGCACACCCTGCTCGCGCTTTACCGCGCCGACGTGTTTGCCGACAGCCGACCGCTTGACGATGGCGAGATCAATTCCCTGGAAATGGCTGGCTTGCCCATCGTGGCGATGATTGAAGACATTGCGGACTATTTGAACGAAGACAAGGAAACCAAGCTTCAGGACCCGCAGAGCGTGTCCGCCTTCTGTCTCGTTTGGCACGATTTCCTGGACGATTTCCATAAGTGGGCCGAGCTGGGTGCAGAGGCCCAAACAACCTTAAGCCGGGCCGTGTTCGCCTTCGCTTCTGCCTTGGGCAACCCGGCCATCCTTTCTGCGGCCGTCGAGCTTTGTCCCGGCCTTCGCCCCTTCTTTGCGAGCATGGAAACGGATGCGTATGAATTGAACGCCGATGACAACGAAGTGGCCTTGACCGTGTCCGTCAGCAACAAGGAAGCCTACGATGGGCTTTACACGTTGTGCTTGGGCGATGACCTGACAGAGGAGTCGGCCCGTGCGGCACTCGTGCCTCTGAATCTGATCGGCGATCTCAAAGCGGTCACCATGATGCTCGCGTCCCTGATCGCGCGCCCGCAAGTTCCCCTTCGCAACGCCGTTTGGCTGATGGCTGCCTTGGCGGAAAAGTTGAAACTACTCCCCGCTGTTTCATCAGAGCTGGTCAATCTGTATTCGGCATATAACAAATTGCTTACGGTATTCGAATCCCCCGAGTACCGTGAAGCCGCCAAGATGATCTTGGGGGACATCGCCAGGCTAGCCAGCCAATGGCACGCACGGGTTTATTGCGCAGACAACGCAAGGCTGATGGCCAGCTACGAAGCCATGGTGGCAACAAGGGAGGCGATTACAGTTTCAAGTGAGGATTTTCTCGCGAGATACGAGGCCTATGCCGAGAAGCTGCAGGAAATCCAGGCCGCCAACGGGAAGCTTTCCGCTGCAAGTCTGACCGAGATGGCCTCCGCGCAGGACAAATTGAAGTCGCTCGAGGCGGCACGTGACCAGTCTATTTCCGACCTCATTGCTGCACGTGGTTCATTGTTCTCTGCGCTCTTCCCCTTCTCTGAAGAACCCGGCGACGACCTGGCCTGGCAGTCCTTCCTCATAAGCCATGCAGACGGTCTCGATCATTTCCAGCGCTATTGCAGCGAGCCCCGGCCCGTGCCCGTTGCGGAACACATCGAGGCCTTCATCGCCGGCGAGCCCACTCTTCCGGATGGAGGCGATGAAGGCTGTGGCGATGGCGATAACCTCGACCCCGTACCAATCCCGAAAGCGCCTGCGCCCGCCGTCAACAGGAACATCCTTGGCAGCGCCGTGCACAAGGCCATCAAAACGGCCTATGAGTCCGTTGATCTTGAGCCTGTCCCCGCATTTGCCGATACCAAAGGCTTGTCCAAGGCCTCCGTCCGCCACAGCAAGGTGGTGATCCAGGACGGGGCGCCCCCGGCAGACGTCGCCAAGGAGCTCTCTGCGGAAACGCTCGAACCGGACACGGTTGACGCGCACGCCCCTTCGCCTGTCGAGGCGGACGCAACGCCCGATCCGCTGCCAGACGCCGAACTGGCATCGGTTCCCGTTCAACCTGCCTCGCTCCCCTGTGTCAAGGTTATCGAAGAGGCCGACCTCACCGAACCTGACGAGGCTCTCGCCTTGATATTCTGGGGGCTCGTCAAAGACGGGTTCTATGGCGCGGCCAAGCAGCTCAGCTTGGCCTACCCCGGTCATGGCATACCGGATTGCGCCCTCATGGACCTGGTCTGCTTCGGGCAGGAATTGGTCTTTCCGCATGGCCATATCGCCAATGCGCTGGGCGAGATCGTCACTCAGTTCGATGTCTCCCATTGCACGGCTGCGGTCCCTGATGCCGACCACTCTTCGATCAATCTGCTTGTCGTCGCGAGTGCAATCCGTTCCGGCCTCATCGCCCCGAACTCAGGCGTTTCCTCGCTGCTTGCCCTTGACCTTTCCATGGGCCCGGGCTGGGAGACCCTGCACGCTATCGCCCAGCGGGTCGCACGGGACGCGCCCCAGATGCACGGCGTGATCTCCAGCCCCGATTCCCTGCATAAGCAACAGGTTTTACGGGACATCGAGCAGCGGCGTGTCCTCCTAGCGGACGAAATCCAGAACTGGCTTGATGCCGGGACGCGAAGCACCCTGACCTACAAGGCCGCTTCAAGCATCTGGCACTATTGGGTCGGCAATCCAGAAGGCCTGGTGCATCGCCTCTTGAAGCCGATCACGACACTCACCCAAGGACTTGGCAAGGACAAGGAGTGGGTCGCGCTGCTCGAGTTGATGCACAACCACGTTGAGGTCGATGAACACGTCCAGGAAACGGACAAGCAGTTGCGCGGCGCCAAGTACGGCAGCAGTTCCCGGTTCGGAAACATCGAAGCGGCGGCGCTCGATTCGATACGCCGTCGCTGCGCAGAAGCAGCCAATCTTGCCCAGCGTTGGCTCGAACTGGATACGCCCAGGAAACGCAGCGACTACAGCGAACGGCTGATCAGTGACCTCGACCGCTTCCTTTCCGAAAACCGTGAGGCCGTTTTCAGAGAAATCGACCGTGCCGCCGAGTCTGACCTGCCATCCATGGTGGCTGCTGCACACTGCCTACACCGCGCGGCAAGCGCCCTTTATATGCTTTTCGAGGCCAGTGGCGGTCCGTCGTCAGCAGAAAAGTCTCCCCAGCTTGCCCTCAACCTTGAACTGCTCCGTATACCCGGGTTCCATCTCGACGGCACCTATCGCGTGGAAAAGGACGAGATGGCCATTGACAGCCCGCGACCCCAGGCCGTGGAACCAAGCATCGATCGCCTCATCCGCGAGGGTGACTTCTTCGGCGCACAGTTGCTCTGCAACGAACTGCCAATGGGCCACCCCACCCGTGAACGCACCCAGGCTGCCCTGCTCGAAGCCCGGGTGGCTGTGCAAGCACATCATGAAGCGCTGATGCTGAACATCGAATCACATTTCCGCAATGGCCTGCTTGGCGACAGTGGACGCGATAACCTGGTCGCGGAAATGGCAGATATCGAGCAACAGTTCGAGGAAAGTGCCCGGCCTGACCTTTTGCGCGCCAGGATGGATGCTATCAAGGAAAGCCTGCGCGTCTGCTCGGAAGGGCGCGTCGCGGCCATTCGCAAGCGTAAGGACGCCCTTGGCCTGGCCGACGACTCGCCCTATGCCACCGCCCTGGAAAAGCTCATCACCAGCAGCGACCTGCTGACCGCCGAGGAGTACATCGACAATCTGGAACGAGGGGCAGAGCCACCGTCAAGCGAGGGTCAGGATATTCCGGCGCTAGCGTTCCAGTACTTCCTTGAGCAGGTTGAGCCTCACCTCGAAACCTTTGCCGAAGACCTGGATGCCGGCACAGTGCACGCCGATCTCGTCGACCAGGGCTTCAGCCCCGAGTCTGTCGAGTCCGCCAAGGAACTCGTTACCGCCTGGACCCGGCTCAAGCACCTTGGAAAATCAAACAAGCTTGAAGTCGATGCCCTGCGCAAATTCTTCCAGCAACTAGGGTTCAACCTGAGTAGCAGCACGCCCGTCCGCAAGGTGGAGTCCACGGCAGTGTTCTCGGAATTCCAGCTTTCCGTTGAACCCCTTACCGACCGTCGGATCTGCCCTATTCCAGAGTTCGGATCCGACGCCGTCGGCCGTTACCGCGTGATCTTCGTCAATGCCAAGCAGGACGAGATCGAGCCTACGGACATCCCCAAATCCAAGCCGGGCACCTTCACGCCGACTATTGTCCTGTTCCCGAGACAGATGAGTTCGGACGGACGGGAAGACCTCTTCGATCTCGGCAATTCTCAACGCTGGATCGTTATCGACGAAACTCTGCTCTTCCATCTCGCGCTGGTGCCGCAAGGCCGCCTGCGCACCCTTTTCTCCGCTGCGCTTCCGTACACCCATGCGGATCCCTACAAGTCAAAGAGTGGATTCGTCGCACCGGAGATGTTCTTCGGCCGGGCTGTCGAATACGAACAGATCGTCAGTCCCCGAGGTACATCGACGGTCTACGGCGGCCGGCAACTGGGCAAGACCGCTTTGATCAAAGAAATCGAACGCCAGGTTCATAACAAGAACGAAGGCCGCATAGTCAAATGGATCGACGTGCTCGGCGACGGGATCGGCCGCTCCAAGCCCCCGAGCGCGCTGTTCGACCTGATATGCCGCGAGCTTTTCGCTTTCGACGTGGTCCAGACCGATCCAGATAAGTTCAAATCTTCCGACGACAAGCAGGTCACCCGTCTCATGGGTGAGATCGAAACCTGGGTAGAGCGCCACCCGGATCGCAGGTTGATTCTCTTGCTCGACGAGACCGATGATTGCCTACGCGAAGACGCGTCCGCGGACTACCCCGTGACCCGCAAGCTGAAACTGCTCTTCGACAAGACGGATGGCGCCTTCAAGGCTGTCTTTGTCGGTCTGCACAACGTCCGTCGGGCCTCCGTCGCGCCCAACAATCCCATCGTCCACCTCGGCGCAGTCGAGATCGGACCGCTTTACCTCAATGGCGAGTACAAGCAGGCCTTCGAACTGGTCCGCGCGCCTTTTGCCGCATTGGGGTACAAATTCGACAGCGATGAACTCATCATGCGCATCATCGCGGCGTGCAATTACTACCCCGTCTTGATTAACCACTTTTGCTCCAAGCTTTTGGCCCGCGCCCGACAGGATCGCAGCGTGCGTTTCCCCAAGGTGATCAGCGACAAGATGGTCTCGAACGTGTACGAAACCTCCGGTTTGCGCGGAGAGATACGGTACTACTTCCAGATGACCCTGGACCTCGACCCCAGGTATGCGCTGATCGCTTTATGGCTGGCGCTCGAACACCTCACTAAGCGTGTGTCCGCCACGGAAGGCGCAACGACAAAAGCCTTGTACGAAGGTGTGAAGTCCTGGTGGGACACCGGTTTCGCAGGCACGTCCCAGGCCCAATTCGAGGCGCTTCTTGAGGAACTCTGTGGTCTTGGCGTCCTGCGCAAGGCGGAGAAAGGCGGGTACATCTTCCGCAACGTGAACGTCATGAATCTGCTCGGCAGCCAGCAGGAAATCGAGGACAGGATGCTGGCCTTTGACAGCACCCACGAAGTATTGCCAGGTTTCGACCGGAACACGTCCAGGAACACGCTCAAGCGGAACGTGCGCGACCCAGAACGCAGCCCCCTCACAGTGAGCCAAGAGCAAGCGCTGACAGCACCGGCAAACGGTGTCCACGTCATCATCGGGCCGACCCTGAACGGCCTCGCCGAAGCGCCGGCGACCCTCGAAACCCTGGCCGGCGCCGCCAAGACAGAAACCTTCGACGGCAAGACATTGACGGATTTCGAAAAGGCCCTGGTCGCATTTCGCGGCAAGGCCAGACAAGGGGTGTACCTGTTCGTCGTCGGCCCGCAGAAGGCCTGGACCATGGAGTGGGTGATCCTGGCTCGCAAACTGCTGGATTCCAGGTCGTCCACGGTGTCCCATGTGAAGGCCGTGTTCATGGCCGATAGCGAGAAAGCCTGGCCCTTGATCACCTCCGGCCATTTCAACCAGCTTCAGGACAGCGAAGTCATCTCGCTCGACCGCTGGCACGACTCGTTCCTCAAGATCTGGCTCGAGGATATCCAGATGCCTGCTGACCAGCCGCACCGGATCGCCGTGCGAAATGCAACCGATGGACGTCACACCCTGCTCAGGATGCTTGCCGCCGACCTCACTTCCAGCAGCAAGCTGCTCGACCGGTGCGAGGCCTTCGTATCCGGCACGTTGACCGCCGACAAGGCCGATACCCTGCTCAAGGGGCTGGGCGTGTCGAACAAGGCAGCGCTTGACGCCCTTAATGTGCTGGCAGCCTTTTCCGGCGAACCCGAGAAAGTCATCCTCGACGCGCTCAAGGAGGAACTCGATGGCCTGGAACCCGAGCATGTCCTGGCCTGGGCGAAGCTTTTCTACCTGGTCAAGCCCGAACAAGACCAGAGCTTGCGGGTCACCGAGTTCGTCCAGTCCCTGCTTGATCTGATCCGGGAATGAACGAGTGGCTTGCCCCAGGTCTTGTCGAGCTCATCGACAGGATCGAATCCGCGCTGACCTCCGACAACGACGTGGTGGTGCGGGTTCCGGCCCTGTTCCCGCACGGCCTTGAGGCGCAGATCAAGACCCTCCTGCGCAAAATCGCCCTGACGCAAGTCCGTTTCAGACCCAGCGATGGATCGATTGCGCGGCAGATCCTGGCATCGCACGACCCGGGACATCGTGCCCTGGAGTCCTCGGTCGAGGCCATCAGCCTCATGGACATCCCGACATTCGAGCAAAGGATATTCTGTCCACGTCTGTCCGATCGAGCACAGGCCCAGGCCTGGCTCAAATTCATCGACGAGTCCGCGTTATTGCGTCGCGCCCATCCCGACAAGCCCATGCCGAGAATCTGCCTCCTGCTCGAAGGAGGTGCGCTTGGCGTCGACGCCAAACGCAAGGTGGGCGTCGAGGTCATGGATGCGGACGCCGGGGTCTCCTTCATGGATGTCCTGCTCGTTGCCTTGAGCCTTGCGCGCAATACCTATGGCACAGGGGTCAAGGCGCAGATCGTCGGCCAGACCTGTGCCAACCTGGCGTTATGGGACTTCGAACTGGTCAAGCGGCTTGTCGGTGAGTCTCACGACACCCTGCAGTCGCCACAGGACTTTCTGAAGGCCTATGCCCTCGAGCAGCAGTGGACGCCCGGCATGCTGCCCTCCTGGGCGAACGGTGCTGCCAAGACTTGCGACAGCACCCAGCGCCTCCATAGCGCAACCCTCGCGTTGCAGGCGAACAAGAAGGAAATCGCCTCCAGGGTGTGGGCCGGACAGGCTTCAGTTCTGTTGCCGATCATCGAGCTGCGGCGCAAGGAGGTGATCGACGAATATCGAACCCTCCTGCGAACCCACCTGCCGTTCACACCCTTGTCTGGCACCCCCGTCACAGACCCGGACGATCTCGAAATTGGCGAAATCGAATTCCTGCTTAGCCGGTCACGGGTCTCGGTAAACCGGCTGTCCGGCATCAAGCACGCCCGTAACGAGCTGGCCCACTTGCGCAGTTTGCCCTTGTCCAAGGCGCTGGCCGGAGAAATCGTGAACCGGTTCGTCAAATAACCGTGAGCCCAACCCTGACGCCTCTGTCTGCCTTGCGCCTGGAACTGCTCCGGCGGCGTGGGCTTACATGTCAGGACAAGCGGCCCCTTTATCAGTACCGGATCGACGACAACGAGTTCGCCGCCATTCGGGATGCGATCCGCGATAGAGCCATGGATCAGGGGTTCCCAGCCTTGTTTGTCCTCTATGCCGCGGAATGGTGGCGCCGAAGCTTTGCCGGTGGGCCATGGACCTGGGAGCCCATCCTGTCCGACCTTGGCATCCGGGCAGACTGGCCCGTCTCGGTGCGGACGGCTTGCGTCAAGGAAGGCCTCAGTGATTGGGGCCTCGGCGTCCAAACCAGCGGCCTGCACTACCTGGGCACCATTGCGGTCCAGGGCGGCCTGCCCCTGAACATGCTGGCCTCGTCCAGTCAGGGCGGCGGTTGGTTGTCGCGGGTCCTGTCCTTCGCGCTCCGGCAATCCAGGAATGCCCTGGTCAGCCAGTACGAACTCTCATCATGGATCGAATCCCTGTCCGAAGACATTCCCAAGTCATATCGCAAGGATGAGATTTTTACACTGCTCGCCATGGTGGCTGAAACCGTGCTGTCCCTGCGTCGCGAGGCCGAACTCTCTAGCAGTAGCGAGGCCATCGCCCAACTGGACCAGCGCATTTCGGAGTGGCGTACCCGTTTCCCCTTGCCGCTGGATGACCGCGCCGCCCAGGCGCTGGTCGAAACCCTGATCCGTGACGTGGCCAGCGCGCGGTTCGACACCCCCACCGTCATCCTGCGTGTCACGCGTCAACTTCAGGCCCAGGGCGAGGGCAGATATGCGCTGGTCTCGCGGATCGATCTGGGCGATGCCCTGCCGGCCCGGGCCATGGCCGCCCAGTTCTGCCTGCGCGACACCGATCTGCCAAGCCTGGTGTCCGAACTCTCCGCCGATGCTGGCGGCACCCACCGCAAGGCTACCCTGCGCAAGATCGCCGTCGGCACAGCAGGTTACCGTCCCTATGCGCTTCAACTGTCCTGGCGCGACGCGGCGGCGGCGGGCCTGCACCGTCTGACCTGGAGC
>CAZONS010000046.1:0-15234 GCA_964581195.1 uncultured Thiobacillus sp.
CCCTGGTGTTCCGCGTCGACGATCCAGTGCCGCCGACCATCGTCAGCATCGAAGACCTCACCGGCACGGCCCTCGCCACCCCGGTCGACACCATCGACGTCACCTTCTCGGAAGCGATGGACGTGGCCAGCTTCAGCGCCGCCGATGTCACGCTCAAGCACAACGGTGTCGCTGTCGCCGTGCCCGAGCTGACCCTCACCCAGGTGGCCGGCAACACCTATCGCATCGCCGGTCTGGGCGGTGTCAGCGGCCCCGACGGCAACTACGAACTCACCCTCATCGGCGCCGGCCTGACCGACCTCGGCGGCAACGCCGCCACCAACAGCGTCGGCACGCAGTGGGCGATGAGCACCGGCGCGCCGGTCATCGTCAGCCTGACGCAGCCGACCACCCCGCGCAACGTGCCGGTGGACAGCATGGATGTCGCCTTCTCCAGCGACATGGACGCCGCCAGCCTGAGCGTCGACGACCTCATGCTCACCCGCGACGGTGCCGCCGTGGCGCTGGATGCCAGCGTCACCCTGGTGCCGCTGAGCGCGTCCAGCTTCCGCATCGTCGGCCTCTCCGGCTTCACCGGTGACGATGGCGCCTATGTGCTGACCGTGCTCGCCACCGACACCCTCGACGGTCTCGGCAACGCCGGCGTCGGCCAGATGAGCCGCGCCTGGGTGACCGACGCCACCGCGCCGGTGGTGCTCGACGTGGAAGACCTCGCCACCAATCCGCGCAACACCGTGGTGATGGAACTCGACGTCGACTTCAGCGAGGCCATCGATCCGGCCAGCTTCGACTGGCGCGACATCAGCCTGACCCGCGACGGCGGCGCCAACCTGATCACCGATGAAGTGACGGTGACCCAGAAGGATGCCGACACCTGGACCATCGCCGGCTTCAACTGGGTGGTGGGCCAGAACGGCACCTATGTGCTGACCGTCAACGGCGCCGGCATCACCGACCTGGCCGGCAACGCCGGGGTCGGCGCGGCCTCCGAGACCTGGGTCATGGACATCACCCCGCCGGCCGCCGCGAGCAACCTGCACATCATCCCGGACAATGGCGAATCGGACAGCGACGCGCTCAGCAACAGCCTCGCCTTCACCCTCGCCGGCGACCTCCCGGAAGCAGGCCTGACGGTGCGCCTGACCGACCGCACCACCGGTGATGAACTCGGCTATGCCACGGTCACCGGCACCAGCTTCAGCCACGCCATCACCCTCAGCGCGCCCGGCAACCATGAGATCCGCGTGCGCGTGGTGGATGCCGCCGGCGGTCTCGCCGACAGCTTCTTCGACGTCTTCGTCGACATCACCGCGCCCGGCATCGTCAGCGTCGCCGCCGTCTCGCCCAACCCGCGCACCACGGCGGTGGACAGCCTGAACGTCGTGCTCGACGAAATCGTCAACGGCTTCGACTGGCAGGATGTCAGTCTCACCCGCGATGGCGCGGCGGTCACGCTCGATGATTCGGTGACCGTGACCCCGCTCTCCGGCAAGACCTACCAGATCGCCGGCCTCACCGCCTTCACCGGCGCCGAGGGCGACTACGTGCTGACGGTCAGCGCCGCCGGCATGCAGGACCGCGCCGGCAACGACGGCATCGGCAGCCGCTCCGTGTCCTGGACCCTGGCCGCGCAATTGCCCACCGGCATTCGCGGCATCGCCTTCGTCGACCAGGATGGCGACGGCGTCAAGGACACCGGCGAGGCCCCGCTGGCCGGCCGTGTGGTGTTCCTCGACGCGAACGGCAACAGTCAACTCGATATCGGCGAAACCAGCACCAGCACCGATGCCGACGGCGCCTATGCCTTCGACGATCTGGCCGCCGGCAACTACCGCGTGGTCCAGGAAGTGCCGACTGGCTGGCTGCTCACTTCGCCGAATGGCGGCGCCTTCAACCTCACGCTCGGCGAGGGCCAGACCCTGACCGGGCGCAACTTCGCCAACTTCGAGGCCGGCACCCTTTCCGGCGTCAAATTCCACGACCTCGACGCCGATGGCGTGCGCGATGCCGACGAGCCGGTGCTGTCCGGCTGGACCATCTTCCTCGACGTCGACCGTGACGGCGTGCTCGATGCCGGCGAACAAAGCGTGGTGACCGACGCCGACGGCGCCTGGAGCCTGACCAACGTCGGCCCCGGCATCGTCCTGGTCGGCGAAGTGCAGCAGGCCGGCTGGACGCGCACCACGATCGAGGCCCCCATCAACGTGGTGAGCGGCTTCAACATCGTCAGCGACATCGGCAACGTGCAACTGGCCAGCCTCACCGGCGTCAAGTTCAACGATCTCAATGGCAACGGCGCGCGTGACGCCGACGAGCCCGGTATCGCCGGCTGGACCATCTTCCTCGACCGCGACGCCGACGGCGCTCTCGACCTCGACGAAGTCTCCACCACCACCGATGCCAACGGCGTCTTCGTCTTCAACGCCCTGCTCCCCGGTGTCTACACCGTGGCCGAGGTCCAGGTCGCCGGCTGGCAACAGACCGCGCCGACCACCCCCATCGAAGGCGGCGGCCTCGCGATCACCACCACCGCTTCCAGCATCGATATGGAAAGCGCCGGTTGCGGCTGCGGCGGCTCCTGGGCCACCTCCACCAGCACCGCCCTGATCGACTATGGCGCGGTCGCCATCGACAGCGCCCTGGCGCTCACCGGCGTCACCGCCGCGCAACTGGAAACCCGCTTCGCCGGCATCGACGGCAGTGGCGTCACCACCGTGGTGATCGACACCGGCATCGACCTCGACCATCAATTCTTCGGCCCCGACGCCGATGGCGACGGCATTGCCGACCGCATCCTGTTCCAGTACGACTTCGCCAACGGCGATGCCGATGCCAGCGATGTCGAAGGCCACGGCTCCCACATCGCCAGCCTGATCGGCTCGCAGGACAGCCGCTACGGTGGCGTCGCCACCGGTACCGACCTGATCGTCCTCAAGGTGTTCGAGGATGGCGGGCGCGGCACCTTCGCCTACCTGGAAGCCGCCCTGCAATGGGTCATCCAGAACCGCGAGGCGTACAACATCGGGGTGGTCAACCTGTCGCTGGGCGACGGTGGCAACTGGACCGACGACTTCGGTCGCTATGGTGTCGGCGACGAATTCGCCGCCCTCGCCGGGACCGACACCATCGTCGTCGCCGCCGCCGGCAACAACTACCTGAAATACGGCCGTATGGGCGTGGCCTACCCGGCCTCCGACCCGGCGGTACTCGCGGTGGGTTCGGTCTGGGCGGCCGACTTCGGCGGTCCGTGGAAGGTCTCCACCGGCGCCATCGACTACATCACCGGCGCCGACCATGTCTCCGCCTACTCGCAGCGTGATACCCAGCTGCTCGACGTGTTCGCGCCGGGTGCCCGCTTCAATGGCGCCACCGCCAACGGCGGCGTCCAGACCATGCAGGGCACCAGCCAGGCCGCCGCCTTCATGTCCGGCATCGCCGCGCTGTCGCAACAGATCGCCCACCAGGAACTCGGCCGTGGCCTCACCACCGGCGAGTTCGCCATGCTGATCGAGCAGACCAGCGACTGGATCATCGATGGCGATGACGAGATCGACAACGTCATCAACACCGGCGAAGCCTATCAGCGGGTCAACTTCCAGAAACTCGCGGCGAAGATCGTCACCCTCGGCGACCCCGCCGCGGCCAACGATTCCGGCACCAGTGTCGGCGGCATCAACGCGCCGCTGCTGCAGGCCGCGGCCGGCGTGCATACGGTGCGGCTCGATGCCGGCGCCAGCCGCGACGGCCTCGACTTCGGCAACTTCGAACTGATCGACCTCGGCGGCACGGTATTCAACGACCTGAACGGCGACGGCGCGATGAATGGCGGCGACACCGGTCTGGCCGGCTGGACGGTCAATCTCGACCACGACGCGGATGGCACGATCGACGCCAGCACGGTCACCGGTGTCGACGGCACCTATGTCTTCGCCGACCTCGGTCCCGGCAACTACCGCGTCAGCGTCTTCGACCCGGGTAGCTGGGGCTACACCACCGCCACCGTCTTCGACGTGGCGGCGACCAGCGGCGCGGATGTGGCGCGCGACTTCGGCGCCAACCGTCTGCCCATCGCCAATGACGATGACTACAGCGCCGACGAGGACGTGGCCATCAACGGCAACGTCTCCGACAACGACGCGGACAGCGACGGCCCCGGCTACACCGCCACCCTGCTCGGCGACGTCGCGCACGGTACCCTGGCGCTCGCGGGGGACGGCAGCTTCACCTACACCCCGGATGCCAACTGGCACGGCGAGGACAGCTTCACCTATCTCGTCTCCGATGGCCTCAACCAGAGCGGCATCGCCACCGTCAGGCTCTCCATCGCCTCGGTCAACGACGCTCCGGTCGCGGTCGACGACAGCTATACGGTGCTGGAAAACGGCGCGATCAGCATCGCCACCCCCGGCGTGCTGACCAACGACACGGATGCCGACGGCGACGCGCTCAGCGTCACGCCGTTCAGCGGCCGCACCGCCCACGGCAACCTGGAACTGTTCGCCGATGGCCACTTCAACTACACCCCGGACGCCGGCTATGTCGGCAACGACGACTTCACCTATGAAGTCAGCGACGGCACGCTGAGCCGCACCGCCCTGGTGACACTCAATGTCGCGACGACCAATCTCGCGCCCACACCGGTGGACGACGACTACACGGTCGCGATGAATGGCAGCCTCACCGTCGCCGGTCCTGGCGTACTCGGCAACGACAGCGATCCGGACGGCGACAGCCTCGCCGCCAGTCTGTTGGGCAATCCCGCTCACGGCACGGTCACGCTCGCTGCCAGCGGCGGCTTCACCTACACCCCGGATGCCGGCTATCTGGGCGATGACAGCTTCACCTACCTCGCCAGCGATGGCAGTCTGAGCGCCGCCGCCACGGTGAACCTGAGCATCGCGTTCGTGAACCATGCCCCGACGGCCACCCCGGTCGCACCTCGGGACGTGGACGAAGGCCAGACCCTGACGCTCACGATCGTCGGCGACGACGAGGACGGCGACACGCTGAGCTACAGCCTGCTCGCGGGCAGTGTCGGCGGCATCGATCCCGTCACCGGTGTCTTCAGCTATGCCGCCCTCGACGGCGACGCCAGCCATACCGTCGGCGTGCGGGTCAGCGACGGCCACCCGGACAGCTTCTTCGACGTCTTCTTCGACATCAACGTCCACAACGTCGCCCCGACCCTGGGGGTCGACGGCGCGAGCAGCGGCCAGGTGGGGGTCGAATACAGCCTCGACCTGAGCGCGAGCGACCCCGGTCAGGACACCCTGACCGAATGGGTCATCGACTGGGGCGACGGCCACATCAGCACCGTCGCCGGCGATGCCGTCAGCGCCAGCCACGTCTATGCCGTGGACGGCAACTTCCAGATCGCCGCCGAGGCGACCGACGAGGATGGTGTCCATCTCGCCCTCGGACCGGTCGTCGCGGTCAGCCCCGCCGTCAACCATGCCCCGACGGCCACCCCGGTCGATCCTCAGGACGTGGACGAAGGCCAGAGCGTGACGCTCACGATCGTCGGCGACGACGAGGACGGCGATGTGCTGAGCTACAGCCTGCTCGCGGGCAGTGTCGGCGGCATCGATCCCGTCACCGGTGTCTTCAGCTATGCCGCCCTCGACGGCGACGCCAGCCATACCGTCGGCGTGCGGGTCAGCGACGGCCACCCGGACAGCTTCTTCGACGTCTTCTTCGACATCAACGTCCACAACGTCGCCCCGACCCTGTCCGTCACCGGTTCCACCTCGGCGACGGAAGGCGAGACCTATACGCTCAACCTCGGTCACAGCGACCCCGGCGCCGACACCCTGGGCGACTGGACCATCGACTGGGGCGACGGCGGCAGCAGCACCGTGGCCGCCGATGCCGGCAGCGTCAGCCATGTCTATGCCACTCCGGGTACCTATGGCATCAGCGCCAGCATCAGCGACGAGGACGGCGGTTACGTCGCCAGCGGTCCCAGCGTCGTGGTCGGCGCCGCCAGCTTCAGGGTCACCGCCTTCGAGCAGACCGACAGCGGCTTCCACATCGATTTCAACCACGCCATCGACCTCGGCGTCCTCAATCTCTACAGCGGCCAGGACGACGCCCCGAACACCCCCCTGGGCGCGAGCGACCTCAGCCTGACCGGGCCCGATGGCCGTCTGGTGCGCGGCAGTCTGATCATCGACGCGGATGGCATGGGCGCCACCTATCTCAAAAGCGATGGCGTCCTCGCCGCCGGCCACTACACCCTCAGTCTCGCCAGCCACGCCAATGGCTGGCGCGACCAGAGCGGCCAGATGCTGGACGGCAATGCCGACGGCAGCGCCGGTGACGACTATGTCCTTGGCTTCGATGTCGCCGCCAGCGGCAGCGCGGTCCTCGGCATCGGCGAGATCATGGTCGGCCCCGGTCAGAGCCTCAACACCACCGGCGCCGCCGGCACCCTGTTGCCGATCACCCTGGCCAACGCCGCCGGAGCGACCAGCATCCACTTCACGCTCAACTACGACCCGGCCCTGCTGCACATCACCGGCGCCAGCCTCGGCGGCGGCCTCACCGGCACGGTGGACACCAGCGTCGCCGGCCGCGTCCAGGTCGAGCTCAGCAGCGCCACGCCGCTGACCAGCGCGGTCAAGGAACTGCTGCGCCTCAACGGCGAAGTGCCGCTCGCCGCCCAGGACCAGTACGGCGCCAAGCACCTGCTCCACCTGGGCGAGGTCAGCCTCAACGGCGGCGCCCTGGCGGCGCGCACGGATGACGGTCTGCATCTGGCCGCCAACCTGGCCGACGGCAATGGCGATGGCGACTACACCGCCATCGACGCCCTGTGGCTGCAACGCATCCTCAGCGGCATCGATCTCGGCTACAACCGCTACCCGCTGGTCGACCCGACGCTGATCGGCGACGTCAACGTCAGCAAGAGCCTCACCTCGCTCGACCAGTTGCTGCTGCAGCGGGAGATTCTCTACGTCGGCACCGTCAAGTCCGGCACCCCCAATCCCGCCCTCAATCGGCCGGAACTGCCAGGCTTGATGACCAGCGCCATCACCTTCACCGGCGCCGACCCGCTGGTGGACATTCCGCGCGACCTCGAGGCCGTGGCGGGTGGCATCCTGCGCGTTCCGGTACGGCTCGACATCGCCGATGATCTCTACGCGGCGGAACTCAGCCTCGCCTGGGATCCCGGCCAGCTCGAACTCATCGGTGTCGAGCGTGGCAGCCTCACCGGCGACTTCCAGGTGTTCACCAGCAGCCAGGGTATCGGCAGCCTGCACCTGGACATGGCCCGCCTGGAGAAACTCGCGGGTGGCCAAGGCACGCTGGCTGAACTGCGCTTCCGGGTGATCGCCGGTGCCGGCGCGGTATCGATCGATCTGGTGGAGGCCAAGCTCAACGCCACCCACCTCACGCTCAATCCCGCTCCGCTGGCGGGCGCCGATCCCACCGACGGCCTGGTCCGCGTCCAGCAGCCTCCCGTCCCGGAAACCGCCGGCGTGAATGCCGGCGCCGCCACCGACCCGGCGGTGATCGACTTCGCCAGCCGCTATGCCGGCTTCGAGTTCAAGCACGGTGGCGACAAGCCCTGGCTGGGCGACTGGCTGGGTGAAGGCAAGGAGAAGAAGCCCAACCTGGACGCCCTGCGCATCCAGCCCAGGGTGTCGCCGAAGCTGAGCGCCCGGGTGTAACGTGTCGCGCCGGCGTCGCCGCCGGCGCGACAGACCCTCCGGCGCCGCCGGGGGCATGTGAATCTGACAGGAGTGCCTGATGGCCGAAGTGGAAAAGACAGTCGCGCAACCGCATGCCGCGAATCCGGTCGTGAAATGGAATGTGGAGCATCTGAAGAGCAGCTACGTGAATTTCGCCAACGCCAATTCGACGCGAGAGGAAGTGGTGCTGAACTTCGGTCTGAACACCAGTTGGGATCGCAGCCAGCCGGAGATGGAGATCGAACTGGCGCACCGCATCGTGATGAGCCCGTTCGCGGCGAAGCGGCTGGCGGAACTGCTGGGCAAACTGATGGGTGAATACGAGCAGCGCTATGGCGAGTTGAAGTAGCTTCACACGGTAGCAGCCTGTCGGACTTTGGTCGTCGATAGCGAAAATCGGCCCCGGCGAGCCCATTTTTTGCCGGATTTGCCGCCGCATAGTCACTCTATGGGGCAAGAAGCCGGTGAAAAAGGGGCCGTCGCGGTCGGTTTGCAGCCGACGATTCCAAAGTCCGACAGGCTGCCAGGAAAAACGGCGAACCGGATGCCCCGGTCCGCCGTTTTTTTTCGGGGAGTCATGCGCGCGCGCGGGGCTGGATTGCGCGCAATGCCCGCTTTCCAATGCAGTAACATGCATCCGCCTTTCCCGTCTTGCCTTACCACTTGCCGCCGACCGCCATGCAGTTCGCACGTTACGACGCCTTGACCCAGGCCCCCCCGAAAGCCCAGGACGCGCCCGCCAACGCCTCGCCGGGCGATCACTGGCAGGCGCTGGCGCGGGCGCGCAACGCCGAGCAGCTCTGCCAGGCCTGGCTGCCCATCCTCTGCGCCATGATCCCGCGCGTGGAAAGTGGCCTGCTGTTGCTGGAGGACAGCAATGGCAGTTACGCGCCCGCCGCGCTGTGGCCCGAGGGCAAGGATCTGAGCTATCTGCGTTCGGTGGCGGAAGAGTCGCTGAACAGCCGCCAGGGGGTGGTGAACCGCGATCCCGACGGCAAGACCCGGTTCGCCTATCCGCTGCTCAGCAACGACACCCTGTTCGGGGTGGTGATCCTGGACCTGATGGCGGCGGACGAGATGGCGCTGCTGCCGGCGCGACGCCTGCTGCACTGGGGCGCGGGCTGGCTGATCGACCTGTTCAACCGCCGCGCCCTGATGGAGCAGGGCGGGCGTCTGGAGCGTTCCGCCCAACTCTTCGACCTGGCGCTGGCGGCCTTGTCGGAACCGGATTTCAGCCAGTCCAGCCTGGCCGTGGTGAACCGGCTGACGCAGCGCTTCGCGTGCCATCAGGTGCTGTTCGGCCTGGAGAAGGGCAAGACCGTGCGGGTGGAGACGGTGTCGCATTCCGCCTGGTTCGAGGAGAAGGCCAACCTGGTCAACCTGGCGGCGCAGGCGATGAACGAGGCCTTCGACCAGCGTGCCCGCATCGTCGTGCCGGAACCGGAATCCGGCGCCACCCTGATCACCGCCGCCTGCCGCCGCTACCTGGAGGACAGCGGCGGTCGCGCGCTCTGCGCCCTGCCTCTGGAAGCGGGCAACCGGGTGGTGGGGGTGTGGCTGCTGGAGCGGGATGAGCCGTTCACGGCGCTGGAACTGGACGTGCTCGACGCGCTGACCCTGACCCTCGGCCCGATCATGGAACTGAAGCTGAACGCGGAGGAATCGCTGTTCAGCCACACGCGCCGGTCCTGGAACCACGGCCTGCGCAAGCTCACCGATACCTCGCGGCCCGGCTACAAGCTCCTGGCCATCGTCATCGCCACCCTGTTCGCCGTCCTGGCCCTCTACCAGACCGAATACCGGGTGGCCTCGCAGGCGGTGGTGGAAGGCGCCACCCAGCGCGTCGCGGTGGCGCCGTTCGAGGGCTACATCCAGAGCGCGCCGAAGCGCGCGGGTGACGTGGTCAGCGCCGGCGAGGTGCTGGCGACCCTGGAGGACAAGGACCTGCGCCTGGAGAAGGTGCGCTGGGAGGCGGAGTTGCAGGTGGCGCTGCGCCGCGAACAGGAGGCGATGGCCAAGGGCGAGCGGGTGGAATACCGGCTCGCTTCCGCCCAGGCCAACCAGGCGCGCGCCCAACTCAACCTGGCGGAAGAAAAACTGGCGCGGGTGCGGGTCGTCGCCCCCTTCGACGGCGTCGTGGTGCGCGGCGATCTGTCGCAGCAGCTCGGCTCGCCGGTGGAACTGGGCCAGGTGCTGTTCGAGCTGGCGCCGCTGGAGGCCTGGCGGGTGATCCTGAAGGTGGATGAACGCGACATCGCCGACGTGCGCGCCGGCCAGCCCGGCGAGCTGATGCTCACCAGCCTGCCCGGCCAGGCCTTCCCGTTCCGCGTCAAGAAGGTGACGCCGGTGGCCACCGCCGAGGATGGTCGCAATTATTTCCGGGTCGAGGCCGGGCTGACCCCGAAGGCGGTCGCCACCCTGCCCAAGCTGCGTCCCAACATGGAAGGCGTGGGCAAGGTCGAGGCCGGCAGCCAGAGCCTGTTGTGGATCTGGACGCACCGGCTCTCCGACTGGCTGCGCCTGACCCTGTGGCGCTGGATGCCCTGATGCGGACACACCTGAGGTCGGCCGCATGAGCGAGGCCCTCTACTCGACCAACTGGTATCGCGTCGCCGGGCTGCGCCCGCGCCTGCGCGGCCACATCCGCATCCACCGTCATGCCTACCGGGGCGAGATCTGGTACGTGGTGGAAGACCGGGTGGCGGGCAAGTACCACCGCTTCAATCCCGCCTCCTACCGGGTGATCAGCCTGATGGACGGGCGGCGCGACATGAACCAGGTCTGGGCGCGGCTGACCGAGCAACTGGTGGAAGACTCGCCGGACCAGGAGGAAGTGATCCATCTGCTCGGGCAGTTGCACGGTTCCGACCTGATCCAGTGCGATGTCACCCCGGACGTGGCGGAACTGCTGGAGCGGCGCGGCAAGCAGGAACGCAAGAAGCTGATGAGCCGCTACCTCAATCCGATGTCGCTGCGCTTCCCGCTGGTCGACCCGGATCGCTTCCTCACCTGGGCCAACCGCTTCCCGCACCTGTACAAGGGCGGCTGGGGCATGCTGATCTGGCTGGCGGTGGTGCTGCCGGCCCTGTTCCTGGTGCCGCCGCAGTGGCCGGGCCTGACCGAGAACTTCTCGGAACAGTTGCTGGCGATGGACAACCTCCTGCTGATGGCCGTGGTGTTTCCGCTGCTCAAGGGCCTGCATGAGCTGGGCCACGGGCTGGCCGCCAAGTCGCGCGGCGGCGAGGTGCACGAGATGGGCATCATGCTGCTGGTGTTCTTCCCGATTCCCTATGTCGAGGCCTCCAGTTCCTCCGCCTTCGTGAAGAAGACCGACCGCATGCTGGTCGGCGCCGCGGGCATGCTCACGGAACTGTTCGTCGCCGCCGTCGCATTCTATCTGTGGCTGCTGCTGGAACCCGGCCTGGCGCGTTCGCTGGCCTACAACACCATCATCCTGGCCAGCGTCACCACCCTTCTGTTCAACGCCAACCCGCTGCTGCGCTACGACGGCTACTACATCCTGGCGGACTGGGCGGAGATCCCCAACCTGAGTACCCGCTCCACCCAGTACTGGAAATATCTGGCCGAGCGCTATCTGCTCGACGTGCCCAAGAGCGAGCCGCCGCAGGCCACACCCGGCGAGCGCCGCTGGTTCATCGGCTATGCGCCGCTGGCCTTCGCCTACCGCATGTTCGTGCTGTTCGGCATCGCCCTGTTCGTGGCGCAGCAATATTTCATCGTCGGCGTGCTGCTGGCGATCTGGGGTCTGGTCGCCAGCCTCGGCATGCCCTGGTTCAAGATCGCTCGCGCCCTGCTCACGGAGCCGCGCTTCGCCTCGCGCGGCGGCCGCATCCGCAAGGTGCTGGGGGGCACGGCGCTGGCCCTCTATCTGCTGCTGTTCGTGTTGCCGATGCCCTATCACACCCATGCCGATGGCATCCTGCGCCTGCCGGAGCAGGCCATCCTGCGCGCCGAGGCCGGCGGTTTCGTGACCCGCGCCCTGGTCCGACCGGGCGATCCCGTCCGGCCCGGCGAGGCGGTGCTGGAAAGCCACAATCCCAAGCTGACTTCCGATCTGGACATGCAAGTCGCGCGGCTGGAGGAGGCGCGTGCCCGCTTCGACGCCGCCTGGGGCGTCAACCCGGCGGAAGCCGCGCGGCTGGAGGAGGAGATGCGCCGGGAGGAGGCGTCCGTAGAACGTCTGCGGGAAAAGCTGGCCAATCTCACCCTGCGCGCCGAGGCGACCGGCCGCCTGCTGCTGGAACACCCGGACGACCTGCCCGGACGCTATCTCAAGCAGGGCGAGGTGGTCGGCTACGTGGTCGGCAGCTATGTGCCGGTGGTGCGGGTGGTGGTGGGGCAGGAATCGGTCGACGAGGTGCGCCTGGCCACCCGCGCCGTGGTGGTGAAGCTGCCGCAGAACCTGGCCGCCACCTGGCCGGCGCGGCTGCTGCGCGAAGTGCCCGCCGCCGGCCACGAACTGCCCAGCCCGGCGCTGGGCCAGGGCGGCGGCGGCGATATCGTGCTCGATCCCAAGGACGAGCAGGGCACCAAGACGCTGCAGTCGCTGTTCGAGTTCGAACTCGCCCTGGAACAGGCGGCGCCGGCGCGCTACCTCGGCAGCCGCGTCCACGTCCGCTTCGAGCATCCCGCCACGCCGCTGGGGGTGCGCGGCTGGCGCGCGGTGCGGCGGCTGTTCCTGTCGCAGTTCCATGTCTGAGCGGGCGAGGGCGATTTTCCCCCCCTTTGATAAAGGGGGGAGATGATTCGATGGGCTCCCTCCTCAGCGACAACCAGATTTCGCTCGGCATCTACCCCGAGCGCGGCGATCCCAACGAGAACGCCTTCGACCGCTGGACCCGTGGCGCGGTGGGCGGCGCCCTGCTGCGGTTGCGGCCCTTCCGCGCCCGCCTGGCGGCGCTGGCGAAGGCGGCGGGGGAAGAGGCCGCCGCGGTGGCGGCGCTGGATGACGCCGAGCTGATCACCCAGATGCGGATCAGGTCGCGCCAGGCCATGCTCGGCGGCAACCTGGCCCCGGCCCTGGCGCAGGTGCGCGAGGCGGCCGCGCGCAGCCTGGAGAAACGGCCTTTCGACAGCCAGTTGATGGGCGCGGCGGCGCTGATGGCGGGCAAGCTCGCGGAAATGCAGACCGGCGAGGGCAAGACCCTGACGGCGGCGCTGGCCGCCAGCGTCGCCGCCGCCGCCGGGGTGCCGGTGCACGTGGTCACCGTCAACGATTACCTGGCGCAGCGCGACGCGGACGAACTGCGCCCGCTGTTCGAATTTCTCGGCCTGACCGTCGGCACCATCGTTACCGGCATGAGCCTGGATGCGCGTCGCGCCGCCTACGCCTGTGACATCACCTACTGCACCAACAAGGAGCTGGTGTTCGACTACCTCAAGGATCGCGTCGCCGCCGGCGGTCGCGCCAGCCGCGCGCAGATCCGGGTGCGATCGCTGCTGGGCGGCGAGACGCAGACCGGCATGCTGCTGCGCGGCCTGCATTTCGCCATCGTCGACGAGGCCGACAGCATCATGATCGACGAGGCGCGCACGCCCCTGATCCTGGCGGAGAAGGGGCCGACCAGCGGTGATCCGAAAATGTACAAGCAGGCGCTGGCGCTGGCGCGCGAGCTCACGGCGGGCGAACACTATGAACTCTCGCTGGCGCGTCGCGAACTGCACCTCACCGATGCCGGCAAGGCGACCCTGTACCAGCGGGCCCGCGAACTGGGCGGCACCTGGCTCTCCGCCAAGGCGCGCGAGCAGCTGGTGTCGCAGGCGCTGCGCGCGCTGCTGCTGTTCCATCGCGACCAGCACTATCTGGTGTCGAAGCTGCGCAAGGTGGAGATCATCGACGAATACACCGGCCGCGTGCTGGAAGGCCGCACCTGGGAACAGGGCCTGCACCAGCTGATCGAGTCCAAGGAAAACTGCATGCTCTCCGAGCACAACCGCACCCTGGCGCGCATCACTTACCAGCGCTTCTTTCGCCGCTACCTGCGCCTGTCCGGGATGACCGGAACGGCCAAGGAGGTGGCCGGCGAACTGCACGCGGTCTACGGCCTGGAAGTGGTCACCATCCCGACCAACCGCCCCTGTATCCGCGTGCATGAACCCGATCGCTGCTGTCCGGACGAGGCAAGCAAGTGGCGGGCGGTCGCGGCGGAAGCCGCGCGGTTGAGGCGGCGCAATGTGCCGCTGCTGATCGGCACCCGCTCCCTGGAAGCCTCGGAGCATCTCTCCGCCGTGCTGAAGACACTCGATCTGCCGCACCGGGTGCTCAACGCCCGCCAGGACGCGGAGGAAGCCGAAATCGTCGCCGAGGCCGGCCTGCCGGGGATGATCACCGTCGCCACCAACATGGCCGGTCGCGGCACCGACATCCGTCTGGGCGACGGCGTCGCCGAGGCCGGCGGCCTGCATGTCATCCTCACCGAATTCCATGACTCGCCACGTGTCGACCGCCAGCTGATCGGCCGTTGCGCGCGCCAGGGCGACCCGGGCAGCGCGCTCGCCATCGTCGCCATCGACGATGCCCTGTTTCGCGAGCACGGTGGCTGGCTCCACAAACTCCTCGCCCGTACCCTGGGCCATGGCTTGCCCAGGCCGCTGCTCGGCCTGCTGCGCCGGCGCTGCCAACGCGCCGCCGAACGCATCCATGGCCGCGAACGCCGCGATACCCTGAAACAGGATCGCGACCTCGATAACCTGCTTGCCTTCGCCGGAAACCAGATATGAAACCCACGCTCCTCGCGCTTGCCCTGGCCGCCGCCACCTTCCCGGCCGCCGCCGCCGACCCCGCCTACGCCTGCCTGATCGAGCCCTACCAGAAGATCGAACTGCGCAGCCCGGTGGAGGCCCTGATCACGGATGTTCGCGTCGATCGCGGCGCCACAGTGAAAAAGGGCCAGGTATTGGTGGAACTGGATACCGGGGTGGAGGAAGCGGCCCTGGCCGCCGCCAAGTACAAGGCGGTGATGGAAGGCCAGATCAAGTCCGCCGAGACCCGCGTCGGCTATGCCCGCGACAAGCTGCGGCGGCGCGAGGAACTCAACCGGATGAACTTCATCTCCGCCCAGGAGCGCGACGACGCCTACAGCGAGATGCGTCTGGCGGAGGCTGAACTGGTGGATGCCAAGGACAATCGCGAACTCGCCGCCCTCGAATACAAACGCCTGATGGCCCTGGTCGCGCAGCGACGCCTCACCAGCCCGTTCAGCGGCGTGGTCATGGAACGCCTGCAACACCCGGGCGAGCTCGCCCAGACCGGGGAGGGCGCGCGCCCCATCCTGAAACTGGCGCAGACGCATCCGCTGCGGGTCGAGGTCATCCTGCCGGTCTCGCTCTACGGCCGCATCCGTACCGGCGCCCGCGCCACGGTGGTCGCCGAGCCGCCGATCCAGGGCAGTTACCACGCCACGGTCCGCATCGTCGACCGGGTGGTGGATTCAGCCAGCGGCACCTTCGGCGTCCGTCTCGACCTGCCCAATCCCAGGGGCAACGTCCCCGCCGGGGTGAAATGCCGGGTGACGTTCAA
>CAZONS010000047.1:0-15230 GCA_964581195.1 uncultured Thiobacillus sp.
GCTGTCGCGGCAGGAGCCGCAGGCCCGCTCCAGGGTTTCCTCGCAGGTCTGGACCCCGGGTTCCATGCGGATGTTGTATTGCAGGTCCTTCCAGACCTTCTGGTTGAGTTCGACCAGGAAGTTCTGGGTGGGGCGCTCGCCGCGGTCGACCCGCCGCAACCATTCCAGCAGGCGCGGGCCGGCCTCCACTTTCTCGAAGTAGGGGGTGAGCTCCTTCGACAGCTGCGGGTCGTATGTGAACGGGTACTTCTCGGCGTATTCCTCAAGGAAGAAATCGAAGGGGTTGATCACGGTCATGTCCGCGATGACTTCCACCTCGATGTCGAAATGCGTGGTCTTTTCCGGGAAGACCAGGCGCGCCAGGAAATTGCCGAACGGGTCCTGTTGCCAGTTGATGAAATGCTTCTCCGGCAGGATGCGCAGGGCGTAGCCGAGGATGGGCGTGCGACTGTGCGGCGCCGGACGCAGGCGCAGGACATGCGGCGCCATGTGGACGGGGCGGTCGTAGTGGTAATGGGTCTTGTGACGTATCGCGACGCGGATGCTCATGCTGGCTCGGTTCCGATGAGGTGGCCCCCACCATACAGCAATAATTGCGCCCGTTCGCGAGCCGGGCTCCGTGCGCGTTGCCGCCCGCGCCCAGTCCGGGATCGGCGCCCCGGCCCGCGCCCGGCCATGCCCCGGTGCGTGGCCGCGAGCGCGGTCATGCACCACGCCAGGCACCGCGATGGTGCGCGGCTAATCCCTTTCCTTGAGCCAGGCGAGGACGTCCGGCATCGGCATGGGCTCGCCGAAGTGGCGTCCCTGGAGGGCATGGATGCCCATGTGTTCCAGGATGTCGGCGGTTTCCGCGTCTTCAACGCCTTCCGCGACGATGTGCAGGTGCAGCGCCTGGGCCATGCCGGTGATCGCCTGCAGCAGACGGGCGCCTTGCGGGTCGCGGGCGCGGCGGGTGAAGGAAATGTCGATCTTGAGTTCGTCCACCGGCATTTCATGCAACTGCGAGAGCGAGGAATAACCCACGCCGAAGTCGTCCACCGCCAGCCTGAAGCCGGCGGCGTGCAGGGCCCGCAGGCGGGACTCCGCGAAATCGACATCGGACATGGCGACGCTTTCGGTGATCTCCAGCACGATGCGGTCCGGGTCGAAGCCGGCCAGTCGGGTGTTGTGCAGGAGATGCTCGACGCAATGGGAGAGAAACAACTGGCGTTTGGAGATATTGACCGCGAGCAGCAGGTCGCGGCCCTCATCCAGCAGGGCGCGCCCCAGGGTGAGCGCATGGGTGAGGACCTGATCGCCGAGTTCGGTGATCAGGCCAAGGTTTTCCGCCATCGGGATGAAGGTGGCCGGGGGCACCTGGCCCAGTTCCGGGTCGTGCCAGCGGGCGAGCGCCTCGAAACCGATGGCGCGGCGCGTGCGCGCGTCCACCAGGGGCTGGAAGCAGGTCTGGATGGCGCCGTTGTTGATGGCGGCGGCCAGCCGGGTCTGGATGTACAGGTCTTTGCGGCCCAGCCCCTTACGGGTCATGTCGGCGTAGAACTGCACCATGTTGCGGCCCTGGGACTTGGCGTGGAACATGGCGCGGTCGGCCTGGGACAGCAGGATTTCGACCTCGCCGCCGTCGTCGGGGAAGATGGTGAAACCCATGCTGAAGGTGACCGGCAGGGCATGGTCGACGATGCGCAGCGGCTCGCGGCTGGATTCGGCGAGCTTTTCCGCGACGAGGCGGATTTCATCCTGCCCGGGCATGTCGGGCAGCAGCACCACGAATTCATCGCCGCCCCAGCGCGCCAGCGTGTCGCCACTGCGCAACACCGACTGCAGGGCGCTGGCGAAGGCCACCAGCAGCTGGTCGCCGGCCTTGTGGCCGAGGGCGTCGTTGATGTTCTTGAAGTGGTCGAGATCGATGAAGCCGATGCCCACCCGGGTATGCTCGCGACCCGCCAGGCGCAGGGCGATCTTGAGACGGTCTTCCAGCAGCACCCGGTTGGGCAGGCCGGTGAGCGCATCGTGCAGGGCCATGTGAGTGATGTGTTTTTCCTGGAGGTAGGTTTGCGTGATGTCACGCAGGACCCCGCGCACCCGCGTGACCGTGCCGTTCGCGCTGACCACCGGAACGAAGCGGCATTCCAGCCAGGATGTGGTGTGCCTCGGCTTGCCGGCGCGCAGACGCAGGATGAGCAGGTTTTTCTCGCCGCTGAACAGCAGGGCAAGCTGCCGTTTCAGGTCGTCCCGGTCTTCCGGGTCAAAACAGGGGTAAAGCTCACGGGGCGTGATCTCCACGTCCATCAGGCTCTCCCAGGCGGACGATGCGCGCAGCAGGTGGCCCGCCGCGTCGATCTCGATCACGGCCTCCTCCAGCATGTCCAGGGTTTGCAGGTAGGCGCGTGATTCCTCGTCGCGCTCCTCGCTGGCGCGCATCAGACCGCGCAGGTGCAGGAGCAGGGCGTCGATCTCGTCGCGGTCGCCGCCGGCCTGGTCGAGGGCGGCCCTGATGTCGTCATCCACGCGGTGCTGTCGGCCGAATGCATTGGCGGCATGGGTGAGCGTCCGCACGCGTTGCACCGTGCGGCGCAACCAGACGCCGAACACGGCCCAGAGCGCGACTCCCAGCGCGCTCGCCAGGCCGCCCCCGGCCACGGCGAACTGCATGGGCGAGACCGCCTGCGGCAGTTGCTGCCGGATGTGCAGGCGGATGTCCGGCGGCGCCAGAAGCAGATCGTGAGATGACGCCTCACGCGATTGCCGGCTCAGGCTGCCGCCGACCGCGTCTGTGCCGCCACTGCTGGCCTGGATCACGCCATCGACGCTCAAGGCCAGTTCGATGCCGGGACCGGCCAGGTCGCGCAGTTGCTGGTTGTCTATCGCCCGGTGCAGGTACAAGGTGCCATGCTTGCCATGCAAACCCAGCCAGATCGGCGTGCGCTGCACACGGTGCAGGTGCTGATGAGGTTGGCTGAAGTACCAGTCGGCGCCATTCGATTCGGCGGCAAGGGCAGGGTCACCGGCGTCCTGGCCTTGGCGAAACAGTATTTCACCGGCGCCATCGGCGACCGCCACGGTGTCGAAGCGGGCGCCCTCGCCGAGGGCGTTGAGGTAGGCGCGCAGCTTGTCCCAGCGGTGTTCCTCGCCGCTATCCAGCATATGGGTCAGGGTGATCTGGGTCGATAGCGCCTCGGCCTCCCGGCGCCATTCCTCGTAGCGGGTTTCCAGCCTGTCCCGCAGGGCCTGGGTGTTGAGCGCGGCCTGTTCGCGTTGCAGAGCGGTGTTGGCGTAGTACCAGGCCAGCGAGAAGAGGGCGGTGGAGAGGCCGCCGATGATCAGGAAGACCGCGACGGCGCGTCGCCCGACCTGGTGCGCGAGGCTGTCGCGGATCAGGGGTGTGTCGGGGGTCGTCTCAACGGCCACGCCCGCTCCAGCGGCTGTCGATGAAATCGGCGTAGCGCGGACTGGCCGCGGCGGGGTTGCCGCCGCTGACCGCCAGGAAGAAGGCTTCACTGTTGCGTACCGCCTCCTCGCTGAAGGCGGCGTCCGGACTGTAGATGTCCTTGTGCGCGGTCAGATAGGCTTCCAGCGCCCGTCTGTCCTCCCCGTCGGAGAGGCCCAGATGCGCCACGATCGCCCGCGCGTCGTGCGTGGCCATCCAGCGCAACGTTTCGCGCAGGGCGAGCACGAACCGGCGCGCCTTGTCGGGCTGTTGGCTCAGCAGTTGCCTGTCGGCGGCGATCTGGGTGTAGAGAAAACGCCCGCCGAGATGCGCCTTGGCCACCACCGGGTCGTGCAGGTCGGCCAGACGCCAGGCGAGTCGGTGTTGCTCCAGCAGGGTGGCGGCCGGTTCGTTGACCACGATGGCATCGACCATGCCCGAGCGCAGGGCGGCGCTGTAGTCCTTGAAATTCTGGCCGGCGTGCAGGAAATTCACTTCGTCGAGGCTGACGCCGTTGCGCATGAGCAGATATTCCGCGATCTGGCGGGCGGTGGATTTGCCCTGCTTGCTGCCGCTATGGGTGCCGATGCTGCGCCCGCGCAGATCGGCGATCGAGCGGATCCGGCCGCGCTGATCCTGGCGCGCCATCAGGACGTAGGCGGGGGTCAGGGTCAGCGCGGCGACGGAGACGAGGTTCGGGTTGGACAGGCGAATGCCCGCCAACGCCGGCATGCCGGCGCCGGCGAAGTCGCTGTTGCCGTCGATCAGATCCTTCACCGCCAGGGGGCCGCCGCCGAAATGACGCAGTACCAGCTGAAACCCCGCCTTGCGGTCGGCGCCGATGCGCGGCATCAGTTCGATGGGCAGGTAGGGCGCCACGTTCGGGCCGGGCAGGGCGACCACGATGCGCGGGCCCGCGACCGCGTCGACCGGGTGGATCAAACCGATCAGCAGCAAAGCCAGACAAAGCATGAGGGTGATGCGCGATCGGCAAGACATGGTTCTCACTCCCCGAGTCGGTGGGTGGATTACGGTGGCCTTGGGCTAAAATTTACCACCTTCATCCATTTGCGCCCTCACCATGTCAGGTAATTCGATCGGCCTTGTTTTCACCGTCACCTCCTTCGGCGAGTCGCACGGCCCCGCTATCGGCTGTGTGGTCGATGGCTGCCCACCCGGGCTCGCCCTGGGCGAGGCGGATATCCAGATCGATCGGGCCCGGCGCAAGCCGGGCACGTCCCGCCATGTCACCCAGCGACGCGAATCGGACACGGTGGAGATCCTCTCCGGGGTGTTCGAGGGCAGGACCACCGGTACGCCCATCGCCCTGCTGATCCGCAACGAGGACCAGCGCAGCAAGGATTACGGCAACATCGCCGAAACCTTCCGTCCCGGCCACGCCGACTACACCTACGACCAGAAATACGGATTCCGCGATTTTCGCGGCGGTGGCCGTTCCTCCGCGCGGGAAACCGCCGTGCGGGTGGCGGCGGGCGCGATCGCGAAGAAGTGGCTGTTCGAGCAATACGGCACGGTGATACGCGGTTACCTGGCCCAGCTGGGCCCCATCGTGGTGCCGTTCAAGACCTGGGACAGCGTACGGGAGAACCCCTTCTTCGCGCCCGACCCGGATACGGTGCCCGCCCTGGAAAACTATATGGACGAGCTGCGCAAGTCGGGCGATTCGGTCGGCGCCCGCGTCAATGTCGTCGCCGAGAACGTACCGGTGGGGCTGGGCGAGCCGGTGTACGACCGGCTCGACGCCGACCTCGCGCATGCCTTGATGAGCATCAATGCGGTCAAGGGGGTGGAAATCGGCGACGGTTTCGCGGTGGTGTCGCAACTGGGCACAGAACACCGCGACGAGATGACGCCGCAAGGCTTTCTCTCCAACCATGCCGGCGGTGTGCTCGGCGGCATTTCCAGCGGCCAGGACATCAGCGCCTCGATCGCCATCAAGCCCACCTCCTCGCTGCGCATTCCCGGCCGCTCGATCAATCGCCAGGGCGAGCCCATCGACGTGGTCACCCAGGGCCGCCACGATCCCTGCGTCGGCATCCGCGCCACGCCCATCGCCGAGGCCATGCTGGCCATCGTGCTGATGGACCACGCCTTGCGGCAGCGGGCGCAGAACGCCGACGTGGTCCGCGCGACGCCGGCGATACCGGGCCAGGTGGAGGGCTGAGCATGGGCAACGCGCTGGAAAAATCCGCTGAATTCACCCCCGAGGCCTATCTCGCCTGGGAGTTGGAGCAAAGCGAGCGCCATGAGTATGTGAATGGCGAGGTGTTCCTGATGACGGGGACGACCACGGTGCACAACGTGATCTGCCTCAACATCGTTTCGGCATTGCGCGATGGCCTGCGCGGCAAGCCCTGCCGGGTCTACATGGCGGATGTGAAACTGCGGGTGGAAACCGCCAACTGCTATTTCTACCCGGACCTGATGGTCACCTGTTCCGCGAGCGATAGACAGCAGCCGCTGGTGCAATCCGAACCGACCATCGTCATCGAGGTGCTTTCCGATTCCACCGCCGGCCATGACCAGGGCACGAAATTCGAGGCCTACCGGCAACTGCCCAGCCTGCGCGAATACGTGCTGGTCGCCCAGGATGGCGCGCGGGTCATGGTCTATCGCCGGGGCGAGGGCGTCGAGTGGATCGTGCATCCCTACGGCGCCGGGGAGATCGTGTCGCTTCCCCGCCTGGAACTGGTCATTCCGATCGATCAAATCTACGAAGACGTCGATTTTGAGTCGTAGCGCCGGCATCCTTGCCGGCGTCTTTGAAAACGGCCGGCTGCAAGACGGCGCTACAGAAATGCTCCCGCAAGCCTTCCTCCCCACATGACCGGCATCCCCTACTGGCGCCTGTCCGGTTTCTATTTCTTTTACTTCGCCTTCGTTGGCGCCATGGCGCCGTTCTGGGGGCTGTATCTGCATTCCCTGGAATTCAACGCCTTCCAGATCGGCGTGCTGATGTCGCTGTTGCAGGTGATGCGCATCTTCGCGCCCAACATCTGGGGGCATATCGCCGACCATACCGGTCGCCGCGTCGCCATCGTCCAGTTGGCCGCCCTGGTCTGCCTGATCGCCTTCGTTGGTGTGTTCTTCGCCAAGAGCTTCTGGGCGCTGTTCGCGGTGATGGCGCTGATCAGCTTCTTCTGGAGCGCCTCGCTGCCGCTGGTGGAGGCCACCACCCTGTCGCACCTGGGTGAGCGCACCGATCGCTATGGCCGCATCCGCCTGTGGGGGTCGGTCGGCTTCATCCTGGTGGTGGTGGGTCTGGGTGCGCTGCTCGATCATGCCCCGATCAGCCTGGTGCCCTGGGTGGTGATGGGCCTGCTGGTCGGCATCGTGCTGACCTCGCGGGTCATCCCCGAGGCCGAGATCGCCCGCCACGAGCAGGTTCACATTCCCATGCGCGAGGTGCTGCGCCGCCCCGCCGTGCTCGCCCTGTTCAGCGCCGCCCTGTTGATGGCCGCCGCGCACGGGCCCTACTACACCTTCTTCACCCTCCATCTGGTGCAGACCGGCTACAGCAAGTCGCTGGCCGGCTGGCTGTGGGCGCTGGGCGTGGTCTGCGAGATCGGCATCTTTCTGGTGATGCCGAGGGTGTTTCGCTCGATCCGACCGGAAACCGTGCTGCTCGCCACCCTGGTCGCCGCCGCCGGGCGTTTCCTGCTGATCGGCTGGCAGGCGGACAATCTGCCGGTGCTGCTGTTCGCGCAATTGCTGCACGCGCTCACCTTCGGCGCCTATCACGCCGCGGCCCTCTCCCTGGTGCACCGGCATTTCACCGGCCGGAACCAGGCGCGTGGCCAGGCCCTGTACAACAGCCTCGCCTTCGGCATCGGCGGCACACTCGGCAGTCTCTATTCCGGCGCCGCCTGGGATCTGCTCGGGGCCGGCGAGACCTTCACGATCGCATCGCTGTGCGCCGTCATGGCGGTCATCGCCTTCCTCTGGCTGGGCCGTCGCGAAAAAACCATGGCAGCGGGATAGAATCGACGCGCTTTCTCCAACTCTTCGGGAATACAGCACCATGCGTTCCACTCCTTCGCGGTCCGGCGGCTTCACGCTGCTGGAGATCATGATCGTCGTCGTCATTCTCGGCGTCCTTGCCGCCCTGGTCGTGCCCAAGGTGATGAGCCGCCCGGACGAAGCCCGCCAGGTCGCGGCGAAGCAGGACATCGCCTCCCTGCTGCAGGCGTTGAAGCTCTACCGCCTGGACAATTTCCGCTACCCGACCACCGAGCAGGGACTGTCCGCCCTGGTCACCCGTCCTGCCTCGGAGCCGCTGCCGCCGAACTGGAAGGGAGGGGGCTATCTCGATCGCCTGCCGAAAGACCCCTGGGGTTCGCCCTATCAGTACCTCAGTCCGGGTGTGCATGGCGAGATCGACGTCTTTTCCTTCGGATCGGACCGGGAATCCGGTGGCGAGGGCGATGGCGCCGACATCGGATCCTGGGGCCTGTAGTAGACCGTTGAACGGGGCCGTGGCGAGCGAGTCGAGGCCGTTGGCGGCGCCGGGCCGCGCCTTGCCGAGGCGCCGGATCGCGCGCGGTTTCACCCTGATCGAACTCCTGGTGGTACTGGTGGTGGTCGGCGTCGTGGTCGCCGCCATCCAGCTCAACCTGTTTTCCGACGATGCCCGCCGCCTGCGCACCGAGGGCGAGCGTCTGGCCGCCCTGCTCACCGCCATCGCCGACGAAGCCGTGACCAGCGCCAGCCCGCTGGCGGTGTCTTTCAACGAAGAAGGCTACGCATTCTGGGAGCGCGACGAGGGACCCGAACTCGCCTGGCGCCCTCGCCCTGGCGACGAACTGTTCGCCGCCCGCAAGATGCGGGAGGACATCCGCATCGCCGAGGTCCGGGTGCGCCAGCGCGTGCTGGCGCTCGCGGCGGAGCCCCCGGAACGAATCGTGTTTTCGCCTTCCGGCATCCACACGCCGTTTTCCGTGGTGCTGGCGCTCGATGATCTGCGGGTGGTGGTGGCCTCCGATGCCATCGGCAATCTGCGCGTCGAGGACGATCTCGATCCAGAGGACGGCGAATGAGGTCGCGGACACAGGGTTTCACCCTGATTGAGATGCTGGTGGCCCTGGCCATCCTGGCGATCGCCCTGGCTGCCGCGCAGCGCTCGGTCATGGCTTCCATGGACAACGCCCACGCGCTCAAGCAGCGCCTGCTGGCGAGCTGGGTGGCGGACAACCGTCTGGCCGAACTGCGCGCCACCCGCCTGCTGCCGCCCACCGGCGAAACCCGTGGCACGGAAACCCAGGCCGGCATCACCTTCCATTGGACCAGCGAGGTCGGCGCCACCCCCAATCCCTATGTGGAACGGGTGGAAATCCGCGTCACCGCCGCCGCTGACGACACGCACGCGCTGGCCATTCTGGTCGGTTATCTGGTGAATCGATGAGGCGCGCGCGTGGTGAGCCCCGTGTGGCGCCGGCATCCTTGCCGGCGTGTTTCAAACGCCGGCTGGGCGCTGGCGCCGCGGGGGGCTTTACCCTGCTCGAGGTCCTGGTCGCGATGGCCATTTTCGCGTTGCTGGGCATGGCCGCCTATGCCGGGCTGGATGCCGTGCTCAAGGCGCGCGCGCGGCTGGATGACGAAAATCGCCAGTGGCGCGCGGTGGCCCTGTTCTGGACCCGGCTGGGGCGCGACCTCGGCGCGTTCGTGGAGCGCCCCGCGCGTCTGCGCGGCAGCGCGCCGCAGCCCGCCTTCCTGGGTGAGCCGAACGTCACGGGCGAGTTCTCGGCGCAACTGGAACTCACTCGCCTGGGCGCGGCCGACGCCGGCAACCTGCCGCCGGAGCGGGTGGCCTATCGCCTGCGCGATGGCAAGATCGAGTGGTTGCGCTGGCCCATGGTCGACAGCGGCCCGCGCGCGACGCCGGATGTCGCCGTGTTGCTCGATCATGTCGCGGCGCTGGAGTTTTCCTACCGCGACGCGGCCGGCCTCTGGAACACGCGCTGGCCTCCCAACGCGAACATGCGACAACCGGGCGCGGTGAAAGTGACCTTGAAACTGGAGTCGGGCGAAGTGCTGACCCGCTGGTATGCCTACTGATCGCGGCCGCAACCTCAACCGTAGCCCGGATGCAGCGATAGCGGAATCCGGGGACCACGCCAGCCGCCGCCCCGGATTCCGCTACGCCGCATCCGGGCTACAAGGGCGTCAACGCGGCATCGCCCTCATCACCGTCATCCTCATCGTCGCCCTGGCGACCACGGTGGCCAGCTTCGTCGCCTGGCGCCAGCAAGTCTGGACCCGTCAGGTGGAGAACCTGCGCGATGCCTCCCAGGGTGAGGCGGTGGTGCGCGCCGGCATCGACTGGGCAGGCGCCATCCTCAGCGAGGACCGCCGCAAGAACGCGGTCGATCATCTCGGCGAGCCCTGGGCGCAACAGGTTGCCCTGCCGGTCGAGCGTGGTCGTGTCGCCGGTGGCATCAGCGATCAGCAGGCGCGCTTCAACCTCAACAATCTGGTGCGCAATTCCCAGGCCAGCGGCGCCGACATCGCCGTCTTCCAGCGCCTGCTCGATGAACTGGAGTTGCCCGCCACCCTGGTGGATGCCGTGGTGGATTGGATCGACTCGAACAGCGTGCCCCACGGCGCCGATGGCGCCGAGGATGCCTATTACCTCGCCAGGCCGACCCCGTATTACCCAGCCAACCGTCCCCTGGTCGATCTGGCCGAACTGTCACTGGTGCGTGGTTACGATCAGGCGGTCATCGACAGGCTTTCGCCCTACGTCTGCGTGCTGCCGGTGCCGACACCGGTCAACGTCAATACCGCCGGCCCCGAGGTGCTGGCCGCCGTCATCCCCGGACTGACCCTGGATGACGCGCGCCACCTGGTGGAAGAGCGAGGCGAGGGCAGCGAGTCCCTGGCCGATTTCCGCGGCAAGCTCACCGCCGCGCAGGCGCTCGGCCTTCAGGAGCAACTCATCAATGTCGCGAGCGATTTTTTTCTGGTCGATCTCAACGCCGAGTTCGGCCGGGTGAAGCAGCACTATTTGGCGCTTTACCAACGGCAAGGGCAGAATTGGCCGCTGCTGATATGGCTGAAACAACTTTGACCCCGGATCGCATCCTTGCCTGGGCGGGCTCACACTCGCGCCGCCACCACGAGACCTGACGTGAAAAGACTCTTCATCTCGCTGCCCGACCCCCTGCCCGACACTCTGGAGCGCATCGCCTGGCGGCAAACCGGCGCCCTTCCCGCGCGCGGAGACGCCACGACCGCGGCCGAGTTGCCAACGGTAGACGAAATCTGGTTGGTGCTTCCCCCCGGCCGCGTGCTGCTGAGCGATATCAGACTGTCCCGGCAGGCCCTGCGCCAGTTGCACGGCGCGCTCGGCAACGTTCTGGAAGACCGGTTGATGCTCGATCCGTCCCAGGCCCATGTCGCCCTGGGCAAGGCCGTGGCGGACGATGTGCATCCCGTCGCGGTGGTGGAGGTGGCCTGGCTGGAGCGGCTGCTGGCACTGTGCCGGCAACTGGGCATCGAGGCCGTCGGCGCCATTCCGGAAACCCTGCTTTGGTCGGGAGACGGGCAGATCGGACAGTGGAGCGCGCGCTGGAGCGGCCATGACGGTTTCGTTCGCGCCGGGCCCTGTGCCGGCTTCGCGCTCGACGATGGCGGCATCGATACGCCGCCACTGGCCCTGCAGCTGGCGATCGCGGAAGCGCGCGCGCGGGGCGATGCGCCCACCGGCATCATCCTGGAGAGCGCGGTTGGCGTCGATGCCGCCGCCTGGGAGCGGCTGCTCGATTGTCCGGTCGTCCTTCAACCCCTGCGCGAGGATATCCACCCACCCGCCATCAACCTGCTGCAGGGGCGCCTTGCGCCGAGCCGGCACGGCTGGTTCGCCAGGTTTGCCGGCGGCGCCGAGCTCGGTCGCTACCGACTCGCCGCCGGTCTGGTCGCCGCCGCGCTGGGGGTGCATCTGCTGGGCACGGTCGTCGACTGGGCGAGATTGACCTGGGAGAACAAGCAATTGCGAGCCGAGATGAACCAGGTGTTCAAGGACACCTTTCCGCAAACCCAGGCCATCGTCGACCCGGCGTTGCAGATGCAAAGACAGTTGACCGAACTGCGTCGCGCGCGTGGTTTCATCGAACCCGGGGATTTTCTCCATGTTCTGAACGCCACATCCGGCCAGGTCGGCGGTGTGGCCGGTCTGGCGTACAAGGCGGGACGGCTCACCCTGGTACAGCCCATCGCGACCGACATCGACGGACTCGGGGCCATGCTCGCGTCAAGCGGATACCAGGTGGCCGGCGCGGCTGGCGAGGGACGGGTGGTGATCGAACGGAGACAGCCATGACGCTTCCCCTGTTTGCCCGTCTCGATGAGGCCTGGGCCAATCTTGCCCGGCGTGAACGCGCCCTGATCGCGGTCGGTCTGCTGGTGCTGCTGCCGGTGGGTCTGTATTTCTATCTCTGGCAGCCGCTCGCCGCCGAGCGCGCGCGGTTGGAAACACGGGTGGCGCAGTTGCGTGGCGAACTCGCGCAACTGCGCAACGACAGCGAGGAAGTGAAGCGCCTGCGCGGGCAGGCGCCCGTCCGCGGCGCGCAGACCCTGGAAGCCACGGCTCGTCTTGCGGCTGCGCGCTTCCAACTGGAAGACAAGCTGCTGGAAGTGACGCCACAGGGGAGCGATCGACTGCTCGTCGACATGGGTGACGTGGCCTTCGATGCCTGGTTGCGCTGGGTCGGTGAACTCGGCGTCCAGGGCGTCAATCTGGTCGAATGCACGGTCGATGCCTTGCCCACGGCGGGGCAGGTGAGTGCCCGGGCAACCCTGTCGCGGAGCGCGAATTGAGCGCGATCCGGGCCACATGGCCCGCGCGATTGCCCTGGAAAATGCTGCTTGGCGGGCTGTCACTGTACGTCCTCTTCCTTGTCATCCAGATGCCCGCCGTCTGGTTGGCCGGCCAGTTGCCGGAAGAAGGCGCGCTTCGTCTGCGCCAGGTCGATGGCACCCTCTGGCGGGGTTCGGCCGGGCAGGTCATCTGGAATGCCGGGAGCGATAGCCTGAACCTCGGTCAGCTGCGCTGGAGTCTGCGACCGGGCGAATGGCTCCAGGGCGGCATCGGCGTCGCGCTGGAACTCGGCCATGCCCCGAAAGTCCTCACGGGCCAGGTGCGCTATGGCGCTGACGGCCTCTATCTGACCTCCGTGCAGGGCCAGTTCGACGCCCCCGTCCTCGGTTTTGCCACGCGCGCCCTGAGCCTGTTGCAACCCCAAGGCATCCTGGCGGTGGATATCGCAGGCCTGCACCTGACTGGCAACCGTGTCCATGGCGCGGCCAGGGTCGACTGGCGGGAGGCCCGCAGCGGCCTGGTCGCCGCGCCACTGGGGGACTACCGCGTGGAACTGCGCGCCGAGCCGGATGGCCGCCGCGCCCGCATCAACGTCCAGACCCTGCAGGGCGCGCTGGCGATCAATGGCGACGGAGACTACACACCCGGCAAGGGCGTGCAGGGGCGCCTGACCCTGGTTCCCCCCCAGGGTGAGCGACGCGCGCTCTACTCGCCGGTGCTGAACATGCTCGGCATGCCGGATGCCACCGGGGCATGGGTACTCAATCTGGATGCGCGCTGAGGGGGGAGAGACGGGGTGCGCCCTCCCGCGATCACCGGAAGCTCAATAAGAAACGCCCCCTTGCGGGGGCGTTTTTCATACCAGGGTACGCGCTGAAGCGGTTACACGGCCGAACTCCGGCGGCGTACCAGGAACAGCCCGGCGATACCGGCCAGCAGCGTGATGGCCAGCGATGCCCACGGGTATTTCACCGTGAAGACGATCGGCGCCAGCGCCACGCGCGTGGCGGCGCGCAGGGTTTCATGCTGAGCGATGAAGTGGGCGATGGGAGGCGAAACCGCATAGTAGGTTTCGACCAGCAGGCGACCGAAGCCATTGGTCAGCAGGTAACGGTCGCGGAACTGACGCAGCACCATCACATCCGGTGCCATGTAGCTGCCATGGGCCGCGGTGGCGATGAAGCAGCCGCCGCTGCCACTGGCGCTCGTGGCGACAAAGCCCACACCAGGCGCGCCCGGGTCGGTGATCACGCCGACCGCCGGGTTGGTGTCTTCCGGGCCGTTGTCGGTCAGGGTCACTTCGATGTAGGTGTAGGGTCCACCCACCGGGCCCAGCGAGATCGGCACGCTCGGCAGACCTTTCCAGGCGCCGCCGACCAGTTTGAACCAGGTCAGGCCGGCCTTGATGGTGCCGTCGGCGTTGAGGAAACCAGCTGCATTGGTGGGGTCGAGCGAGCCCGCGGGCGGGGTGAGGCGCAGAACCGTGGTCGCGGTGGTCACGCCGCTGAGGGTGAAGTCGAACGAACCGATCGGGAGTTCCACACCCGTGTCGACGGTTTGTGTGATGTCGCCGCGCGCAGGCGCGGTGATGGTCACGCCACCGGTCGTCTCGAGCCAGACGGTACCCTGGTTGTCCACGGGAAGCGTTGTTCCAGGGACGTCCGCCAATGGCTTGGTCGCGCTGGGAGTGTTGACGTCCGACAAGGCCATGGACATCAGCGCCCAGCCCGTCGTACCCACCGCGCCTGGATCCAGCCAGTCCGCCGCATTCCAGTAGTTGCTCGCGGGGGTGGTGCCGCTGGCGGCCACATCGGTCTTGTTGGCGATCAGATAGGCGCGCAGGTCGGACGTCCAGGCGTCCGTTCCGGACAGTACCGGGTTGCCGACCGTGGCGGTCAGTCCCTTCGCCATGGCGTAGATGAAGTAGTACTGGGAGTCACCGTAAATCCAGGTGTAATTGCGCTTGTACCAATCGACGGCGCGCTGAACCATGGTGCCCGTATCCGCCGCATCCTGTTTGGCGCTGGTTTCGCCAATCATGGAGAGCATCCAGAGTCCGCCACCGGTGCCGGTCAGGAATCGATCGGATTCGTTTCGGCTGTAGACGCCGAATGCGCCGCCATTCGGGTTGGCGTCCGTGTTGTCCCCGGTCATCTGACGCAGGCGGAGGAATTTCAGGAGCGCGTTGGCCCATGCCGAGCCGGTGATGGTGTCACCCAGGAATTTCGAGCCATAGTAGATGCCGATGGCCGCGAACTGGGTATTGGACATGTCGGCGCTGCCGCACTCGCCGCCATAGCCCCAGCCACCGTAATGATCGGCGCCGTAGGGACAGCCCGCCGGGTGCGTCGCTGTGCCCGAACCATCCGGGTTCATGTCCGCGCCGTTGACCGAGCCTTCGATGTTCTGATAGCTCTTCTGGCAATTGATGGCGTTGCGCACGACCGTCTGGAACGGCGCCAGCTCGCCCGCCGTCATCGCCACGTTGCTGCCGTACAGGGACAGCGCCACGACGGCGAGGCCGGTTTCGTAGGTCTGGCTGCCAATACATCCGCTCGTGCCATCCTGCTGTGCCTTGATGTAGTTGATGGCCTTGTCGATGATGGCCTTGTAGGCCGGGTCGCTGATCTTGCCGGTCTCGATCAGCGCGGACGCCGCGATGGCGGTTTCACCGACGCGGGAGCTGTGGTTGCCCGGGGTCCAGTTGCCGGTGGTGGCGTCAACGGAGTTGAATGTGTTGAACAGATACTGCTGGCCTTTCGCCAGTGCATCCGCCCAATCGGCTGCCGCATCCGCGCGGGCAAGCGGCGCCGACCCCAGCAACGTCAGGAAGACGAAGCCGAGGCTCAGTAGGCGCAATAGATGTCGCGATTTCATGACTTTCTCCTTCTCGGTCAGGTTTACAGCGGAAGTGCTTGCTAATAACGATCAATCCAGCCTCCAGACCTGCAATGGGGGTTTCTCGGT
>CAZONS010000048.1:0-15165 GCA_964581195.1 uncultured Thiobacillus sp.
GGGCTGGCCGGCGCTGGCGGCGCCTCCTCGCAATGACGGCGGGGGCAGTGTGGTGGAGGCTGGGGCGGGTCGGCGTGCGTGTCATCGCGAGGTTGTGGTGAATGCCATTTGTGGATGTGAATGCAAATAACTACAATGAATGCATTGACTGCATTTTGACGAGGGTAATGACATGGCGATGTTGACGGTTCGCAATCTACCCGACGAAGTGCATCGTGCCTTGCGGGTTCAAGCGGCTTTGCATGGACACAGCACTGAGGCTGAGGTCCGCGAGATTCTGGCGAGGGCGGTGCAACCTGAGTCGCGTGTTCGCGTGGGTGACGCCCTCGCTGAATTGGGCCGCAAGCTCGGTTTGACAAACAAGGACTTCGAGGTCTTCGAGCAGGTAAGAGACAAGACACCGGCTGAGCCGCTGGGGTTTGAATGATCCTTCTCGATACCAATGTCGTTTCCGAAGCGATGAAGCCTGAGCCGCACCCATCCGTGCGAGGTTGGTTGAACGATCAATCTACCGAAACACTATACCTATCCAGCGTGACGCTGGCCGAGTTGCTCTTTGGCATCGCGGCGCTTCCGGCCGGTAAGCGCAAAGAGATGTTGGCGCAGGCCCTGGACGGTTTGATGGGGCTGTTCAGGGGTCGGGTGCTGCCATTCGATATCGATGCCGCGCGACACTATGCTGAGCTGGCCGTGACGGCAAAGGCCAGCGGGCGAGGTTTCCCAACGCCGGACGGTTACATCGCCGCGATTGCGGCCTCGCGAAATTTCATTGTGGCGTCACGCGATACTGACCCCTTTGAAGCAGCCGGCGTGGCCGTCATCAATCCATGGAAAGTATGAGGTTTGCCGCGTCGGCTGCGCCTCCTCGCAATGACGGTCGGTGCTGGCGTTGGTGGCGGCTTGTAGGTCAGGTTGCGGGTGCATCGCTACCTGACGGTTCAACTTCTGATCAGGCCTACGATCGTCAGGTAGGCGCTGGCGCGCCAACCTGACCTACGAGGGGCGCCCGGGCTGGTGGCGGCGCGTGGGTCGGCCGGTGTGCAATGACGAGGGAAGGGGCCGTCATTGCGAGCGCAGCACCGCAATCCAGGGGCGTGGGGTAAGTGGGATGGTGGCACGCGGCCATGTTGAGCGTACATCCATATGTGCATACAATTGCGTATGAAAATTGAGTTCGATCCAGACAAGGCTGTCGTCAATCCGTTGAATCATGACGGCGTGACCTTTGACGAAGCCAAGGACGTGCTGCTCGACCCTTACGCGTTGACGCGGGAAGACCCCAATGTCGTCGGCGAGCAGCGGTTCGTTACCATGGGCATGGGCGGGAAGGGTCGGATTCTGATCGTGGTGTGGACGTTGCGGGGTGAGGCCGTGCGTCTGATATCAGCATGGAAGGCCAACCAACCTCAACGGAGACGCTATGAACAACAGTTCCGACCCTATGTTTGAACAATACGCTGACATGGATTTCTCCACGGCCAAGCCGGTGGTCGAGGTGCCCGCGCTGGCGAAGCTGCAAGCCGCCCATGGCGGCAAGTCGCGCATTACCATGCGGGTTGATAACGCCACCCTGGCCGTGTTCAAGGCACGCGCGGAGATGTGCGGTGGCAGTTACCAGACCATGATGAACGAGGCCTTGCGCCAGTATGCCGAAGGCCTGACCCTGGCTGATGTGGTGAGGGAGACCATCAGGCAGGAACTGCATCAAGTTTGACTTTTGAGGCTAGCTGGAACGCCTTGCCGGGTAGGCACCGCACTTTCTTGCCGCGACCAGATGCTGCGTTAACTGGCCCAGGGGCGGATCCGGCTGGCGTACATTCCGGAGGTGTTGGTGAAGATGCGGGTGGGGGGCGAGAGCAACCGTTCTTTGTCCCGTATTGTGAGCAAGAGCCGTGAGGATTAACGGGCGTTGAAGAAAAACGGCGTGGGCGGGGTGGGGGCGCTGGTTTGGAAGAATTTGAGCAAGGTGGGGCAGTTTTTTTTGTTGCAAGAGCGGCGCTTTGCGCCTTCAGGGTTCAAGGGGCAAGGAAGCGCGGGGGTTGGCTGGAGAGGTGGATTGATGGGGCTGCGGAGTTCGCGGCCCTTTTGCGTTTCTGGGGGCTGGAAGGCTGGATTGCCGCGTCGGCTGCGCCTCCTCGCAATGACGGTGGGTGCTGGCGTTGGCGGCACGTTGTAGGTCAGGTTGCGGGTTTATCGCTACCTGACGATCCACGCTCTGATCAGGCCTACGATCGTCAGGTAGTCGCTATCGCGCCAACCTGACCTACGAGGGTGCTGGACTGCTGGCTTTGGATTAATGATGTTTTTTCAACCATGCCCATTATGGGTATGATCATGCTCATTATGGGTACGACATCACATGCCAGACCACATACCGCCTCGGCAGGCTTGGCGGGCGCGCTGTTTACTTCCACCCAACAGCGGGTGCTGAGTTATTTGTTTGGGCAGCCCGGGCGCAGCTTTTTTGGCAACGAGTTGATCAAGCTGACGGGTTCGGGTTCGGGCGCCGTTCAGCGCGAGCTCAAGCGTTTGGCCGCTGCCCAGTTGGTCACGGTCAAGCTTGTGGGGAGCCAGAAGCATTACCAGGCCAATCCGCTATGCCCCATCTATTTCGAACTATGTGGCATCGTCAACAAAACTGTGGGGTTGGCTGAGCCGCTTAGGGCTGCCCTACAAGGGCTACAAACCCAAATTTCTGCGGCGTTTGTGTATGGGTCGGTTGCCAAGGGGGCCGATACCGCCGGCAGCGATATCGACTTGATGGTGATCAGCGACACCTTGGGCTACGCGGAGGTATTCGGTGCGCTGGAGCCCGTCACGATAAGCCTGGGGCGTGCGGTTAACCCTACGGTGTATTCGCGAGCCGAGTTTGCCAAGCGGTTGGCCGAGGAAAACGCATTTGTGATGCGGGTCATGGCGCAGGCCAAGGTGTGGATATTGGGAGACGACAATGCCATCACCGCTTGAGAATTTGAGTGGGCCCGGCAAACAGTTGAAACCGGAGCCACCGGATGAGAGGGAGCTTTCTGGATTACTGCGCTCTGGCCTGGCCAGGTTAAGGGACGCGGAGAACACCGAGCTATCCATCGAAGGGCGGTTTGACCTGGCATACAACGCGGCGCATGCGTTGTGTTTGGCTGCGCTGCGCCGACAGGGTTATCGCCCGGACAATCGCTATATCGTGTTTCAGGTGTTGCCCCACACACTGGGCTTGGGGCCAGAGGTCTGGCGAGTCCTGGCGAAGTGTCACGATGTGCGCAACCTGGGCGAGTACGAGGGCGATTTGAATATTGATGATCGCCTTCTCGAAGATTTGATTGCGGCGACGCGCAGGGTGGCGCACGAAATGACGGCATCTGGCGGCTGAGAGGCTGTGAAAATTTCCCTGATGCCCCTTCGGTCGATTTCTTTGCCGAGCCGGCGGTGGATGGGGTGTATGGCGATCTGGATTACGTGGCGAAGGATGATCCGGAACGGGTGAACCGTCGCTGTCACCCATTGTTCGCAAGAGCCGGGAGGATTTGTTGTAGGTCAGGTTGCGGGTTTCATCGCTACCTGACGGTTCAGGATCTATTCAGCCCTACGATCGTCAGGTGGTCGCCATCGCGCCAACCTGACCTACGAGGGCGGCCCGACGCGCATTGCTGGGGCCGGTGGCACCTTGTAGGTCAGGTTGCGGGGTCATCGCTACCTGACGATCCAACCTCTGATCAGCCCTACGATCGTCAGGTAGTCGCTATCGCGCCAACCTGACCTACGAGGGCGGCCCGACGCGCATTGCTGGGGCCGGTGGCACCTTGTAGGTCAGGTTGCGGGGTCATCGCTACCTGACGATCCAACCTCTGATCAGCCCTACGATCGTCAGGTGGTCGCCATCGCGCCAACCTGACCTACGAGGCCGGCCCGACGCGCATCGCTGGGGCCGGTGGCACCTTGTAGGTCAGGTTGCGGGTTTCATCGCTACCTGACGGTTCAACCTCTGAACAGCCCTACGATCGTCAGGTAGTCGCTATCGCGCCAACCTGACCTACGAGGCCGGCCCGACGCGCATCGCTGGGGCCGGTGGCACCTTGTAGGTCAGGTTGCGGGTTTCATCGCTACCTGACGGTTCAACCTCTGATCAGCCCTACGATCGTCAGGGTGTCGCTATCGCGCCAACCTGACCTACGGGGGGCGCCTGGGTCGATGGCATCGCGTGGGGGCTGGCGGGTGTCGCCGTGTGGCCGGGAATCAGATCAGTTGAGACGCCTGTGTGTAGGGCACGGCTTCGATGCCGTCACTGAATGCGATGTGTTCTCCGCTGTAGACGACGTACCGCTTTGCGAGGGGGGCGAGCTGCGCGTCGAAGCGCAGGAGGCCTTTCTTGAAGCTGGTGTTCCAGGTTGCGGCGGATTTGATTTCCACGCCGGTGAGTTGGTTGCCGGTTTTGTATAGCAGGTCGATTTCATTGCCGTGGCTGTCGCGGAAGAAGTACAGATTGGCGGCCTTGCCCCGGTGGTATCGGGCTTTCAGCACTTCCAATACCACCAGGTTTTCGAACAGTTGTCCGACCAGTGGGTCGCGGCTGATCTGCGATGCCTGTTCGATATCCAGCAGGTAGGCCAGCAGCCCGGGATCGACAAAGTAGTACTTGGGCGACTTGATGACGCGCTTGCCGAAGTTCTCGAAGTAGGGCGGCAGCTTGAAGACAATGAACGAGGCTTCCAGGATGGACAACCACTGTTTGATGGTCTTGCCATCCACGCCGACGTCGCTGGCCAGTGATTGAAGGTTGAGGATCTGACCGATGCGCCCGGCCAGCAGTTTGATGAATTTTTCGAACAGGCTGGCATCCTTCAGGTTGATCAGCTGGCGGACGTCCCGTTCCACGTATGTCTGGTAGTAGTTGGCGTAGGCGGTGTAGGGGCGCTGTTGCTGGTCGTGGATGCGGGGCAGGAAGCCGTGGTGGATGTAGTCCTCGAAGCGGTCGAAGCGGATTCCGGCCGCGTTGAGTTCCGCGATGGAGAGGGGTAACAGATGCAGCAAGCCGGTGCGCCCGGCCAGGGATTGGGTGATGGCGGCGCGCAGTTCGAGTTGATGCGAGCCGGTGAGCACGAACCGGCCGTTCCGGCCTTCCGAGTCGACGATACCCTGTAGGTAATTGAGGAGCTGGGGCGCGCGCTGTATTTCGTCGAAGATGGTGTTGCCGGGGTGCCGATTGAGGAGCGCCTTGGGGTCTTCGAGGGCAAGCAGACGGGTGTCCGGGTCTTCCAGCGTGACATAGGCGTAGTTCGGCAAGGCGGCGCGGACCAGCGTCGTTTTCCCGGCCTGTCTTGGTCCCAGCAGGGTGACGACAGGGTATTCGCCCAGTTGGGTCAGCAGTTCGGCAGTAAGCGTTCGCGGAATCATGACGCCAGTTTATTTTGTGCATATATGGATATCAACTCCGATATTGCACGACATTCGGTTGTATCGGCTTGGGTCAGCCCTACGCTCGTCAGGTGGTCGCTATCGCGCCAACCTGACCTGCGAGGGTTGGCGCCTGGGCCGATGGCATCGCGTGGTTGGCCGGCGTTGGCGGCACGCGGTGGGTCGGGTTGCGGGTGTTTCGTTGCGGTGTGGCCTTGGCGGAACCGCCTGCCGGGGGTGCCGCATCACGTCACCAACCTTACATTCAGCCCGGCTACACGTTGAAACGCGGCATCGCCCGTGAAGAACAGGTGCTCGTCCCCCAGTTGTAGACACGAAGCCGCTTGCAAGGCATCCGGTGTGCGCAGGCCGTGCCGTGCTCGTATGACTGTAGCCAATTCCACCACATTTCGCGTCAGTTCGATCCAGAGCAGGTCAGGCCGCGCGAAGAAAGCATCAAAAGCCGCCAGGGTCGGGTGGTCATTCTGCCGCATGGGGCGAATTCGGCATTCCAGCCAGGATAAGCGGCTGACCGCGGCCTGCGGATCAGGGTGGGCCTGTGCGGCTTCGGCCAGGGCGGCATTCACCCGGCTGGCGAAGGGGGGCGCGCCTTCGATGCGGTAGATCAGCACGTTGGCGTCAAAGAAGAAAATCAAGTGTCGCCCCAGGCATCGCGTTCCGCCTGAACGTCGGTGTCGATCTCGGCCTTGCCGCGCGTGCCTGTGGCGGGTTGACCCAGTAACCATTGCACCGCGCTCACACCATCCGGCGTGGTCACGCGGCCATGCACCAGGCGTTCGTACTCGTCCTCAGTCAGCACGACAGCGGCGGGTTTGTTGCGTTTCAGGATATGCAGCGGGCCTTTGCGCAGCCCGTCTTCAATGGCCGCCATGCCTCGGCGTTTGATTTCTGATGTTGTAACGGTATTGTTCATGGCGTATTCCAGTACTGTTGATGGCCTGATTGTACTTAAATCAACTGATTGGCCGTCATCGGCTGTTTGAGCCTCGTAGGTCAGGTTGTGGCTTCATCGCACCCTGACGATCCACCCTCTGATCAGCCCTACGACCGTCAGGTAGGCGCTATCGCGCCAACCTGGCTTACGAGGGGGCGTGCTGCGGTGTCGTAGACCCGAGTGCCGGTGGCTCTCTGGTTGTCAGCAACGGCATCGATGGCTACGATTCTTACCAGGTAATACTTATTGGACGTTCAACATGGATGCCTCCGCCGTCACCAGCAAGGGCCAAGTCACCATTCCGCAGGCCTTGCGCCGCGAACTGGGCATACGCCAGGGCAGCATGATCGCGTTCTCGCGTGTGGGCGATCATCTGGAAATGCGCGTTGTGCATACGCCTGCTCCGCCACCGGCCTCGGGGTTCGGCCTGCTCAAGAGCCGGCGAACCGCCGTGCCAGCCGATTTTGACCCCGCCACCCTACTGAAACCATGATCGGTCTGGATACCAACGTCCTGGCGCGTTATTACATTCAGGACGAGACTGACGCCGAAACGCAGCGGCAGCACGAACTGGCGCGTGACTTGATCGAATCCGGTCAGCCGCTGATGGTGTGCAAGACGGTTCTGCTCGAACTGGAATGGGTGATGCGTGGCTACTACGGTTTCACCGCCGAGGAAATCGCCGGGGCGTTTCAGCATCTTCTGGCGATGGAGCATGTCCAGGTAGAAGACCGGATGAGTGTGGAGCAGGCGATATCTCACATGTCCGCCGGATTGGATTTCGCCGACGCGTTGCATCTGTCGGCCTATCGCGCGTGTGCCAGCATGGCCTCGTTCGACGACAAGAAATTCGCTCGCCGTGCGCAGCGGCTCAATCTGGCACCCCGGGTGGTCGTGCCGGGTTGAGGATGCCGCGGCTGGTGTGGGCGGCACCTCGTAGGTCAGGTTGGCTTCATCGCACCCTGACGGTTCAACCTCTGATCAGCCCTACGACCCGTCAGGTAGTCGCTATCGCGCCAACCTGACCTACGAGGGGGGGGGCGCTCGGGCCGATGGCGGGTGTCCTTCGTGGATGCGGGGTTATGCGTCGTCGCCGACGAAGGGGTTGTTGCGGCGTTCGTGGCCGAAGGTGCTCATGGGGCCGTGGCCGGGGATGAAGGCGATGTCGTCGCCCAGGGGGAAGAGCTTGTCGCGGATGGAGTGGATGAGGTCGTTGTAGTTGCCGCGTGGGAAGTCGGTGCGGCCGATGCTGCCCTTGAACAGGACGTCGCCGACGAAGGCGTGGCGGCTGTCGGGGTCGAACAGGACGACATGGCCGGGGGTGTGGCCGGGGGTGTGGATGACCCGCAGGGTGACTTCTCCCAGCGCCACGTCCTCGCCGTCGTTCAGCCATTGCGTGGGGGTGAAGGCGGTGGCGGGGGGGAAGCCGAACCTCTCGGCCTGCACGGGCAGGCTGGCGAACAGGAAGGCGTCGTCGGGGTGCGGGCCGATGATCGGCAGGCCGAGGCGTTGCGATAGCTCATGGGCGCCGCCGACGTGGTCGAGATGGCCGTGGGTGAGCAGGAGTCTTTCCAGGATGACGTCGGCTTTCTTCACCGCCGCGAGCAGCAGTTCGACATCGCCGCCGGGGTCGACGAGGGCGGCGCGGCGGCTGTGTTCACACCAGATGAGTGAGCAGTTCTGCTGGTAGGGGGTGACCGGGTGAATGCTGAATCTCATGCCACGTCCATGAAGGGGTAGTCGGTATAGCCGTGGGCGTCGCCGCCATAGAAGGTGGCGGGGTCGGGGCTGTTGAGGGGGGCGCCGGCGTGGAAGCGGGCGGGCAGGTCGGGGTTGGCGATGAACAGGGCGCCGAATGCGACCAGGTCGGCGCGGCCGGCGGCGAGGACGGCATTGGCGCTGTCGCGGTCGTAGCCGCCATTGGTCATCAGCACGCCATGCCAGATGTCGCGCAGTTCCAGCGGGTCGAAGTGGGGGCCGGCGGCGCCGGGGGCGTCCTTGCCCATTTCGGTGAGGTGCAGATAGCCGAGACCGTAGCGGTTTAGCAGTTCGACCACGCGGCTGAAGGTGCCCTTGGGGTCGCTGTCGCGCATGTCGTTGAACGGCTGGATGGGCGACAGGCGCACGCCGACGCGGTCCGCGCTCCAGACCTGACAGACCGCTTCCACCACTTCCAGCAGCAGACGGGCGCGGTTGTCGACACTGCCGCCGTAGGCGTCACCGCGCTGGTTGCTGCCGTCGCGCAGGAATTCGTCGAGCAGGTAGCCGTTGGCGGCGTGGACTTCGATGCCGTCGAAGCCGGCGGCCTTCGCCTGGGCGGCGGCGTGCCGGTATTGCGCGACGATGCCGGGCAGTTCGGCGGTTTCCAGGGCGCGCGGGGTGACGAAGTCCTGCATGCCTTGATAGGTGACGGCCTGGCCGGCGGGGGCGATGGCGGAGGGGGCCAGAGGCAGTTGTCCATCGGGTTGCAACGAGGGGGGGGAGATGCGGCCGACATGCCAGAGCTGGCAGAAGATGCGGCCACCCGCCTGGTGCACGGTCTCGGTCACGGTTTTCCAGCCGGTGACCTGGGCGTCGCTCCAGATGCCCGGGGTGAGCGGGTAGCCGATGGCCTGCGGCGAGATGCAGGTGGCTTCCGTGATGAGCAGGCCGGCGCCGGCGCGTTGGCGGTAATACTCGACGTTGAGTTCGTGCGGCACGCCTTCCGGGGTGGAGCGGTTGCGCGTCAGGGGCGCCATGGCGAGTCGGTTGGGCAGGGTGAGCGGGCCGAGGGTGAGGGGCGTGAACAGATCGGTGGTGGGCATGGCGTTCTCCATTGCGGGTGCGTTAGCCTAGTCGCGCTTTCCATTTGTTGCCAGCCCATGATCGCCGATGCCCTGTTGTTCGTTTCCAGCCATTGCCCGCATTGCCCCGCCGTGCTGGCGGCCTTGTCCGAACTGGTGAAGCGCGGCGCGATCGGCCGGTTGGAGGTGGTGAACATCGAATCCCACCCGGAAGTGGCGGCGGAGCGGGGCGCGCGCACGGTGCCGTGGCTGCGACTGGGGCCGTTCGAGTTGACCGGGGCGCGTACGTCCGGAGAACTGGAAACCTGGGCGCGGCGGGCGGGCGCTCCCGAGGGCATGGAGGAAGCCTTTCACGATCTGCTGAAGTCGGGGGACTTGCGGCAGGTCCTGGCATTGTTGGCCGCCGACCCGAGCCGTCTGGCGGCGCTGCTGCCCATCGTCGGCAACCCGGAGGCGAGCATCAACGTGCGCCTGGGCGCTGGCGTGGCGTTCGAGGAATATACGGGCGCCGAGCCGCTGCGCGCGCTGGTGCCGGCGCTGGGGGTGCTGTCCGAACACGCCGATGCGCGGGTGCGGGCGGATGCCTGCCATTACCTGGGTCTGAGCGGCGATGCCGCCGCGCGCCCCTGGCTGGAGGCGCGCTTGACCGACCCCGACCCGGATGTGCGGGAGATCGCAAGCGATGGCGTGCAGGACGGGGTTTCGTAGGTCAGGTTGCGGGGTCATCGCTACCCGACGGTTTCAAGATCTAATCAGGCCTGCGATCGTCAGGTAGTCGCCATCGCGCCAACCTGACCTACGAGGGTATGCCTACGCATTCGTTGAGGACATTTCATGCACGGACTGGTTAACACGGAGCTGTTTCGCGAGCTGGCGTATGTCGATGGCGCCTGGGTGGATGCCGAGTTCACCTTTCCCGTCTCCAACCCCGCCACCGGTGAGGTGTTGGGGCGGGTGCCGGATCTGGCGCGGGCGGAGGTGGCGCGCGCCATCGCGGCGGCGCAGGCGGCCTTGCCCGAGTGGCGTGGGCGGTTGGCGAAGGAGCGGGCCGATTTGTTGCGGCGCTGGCATGCGCTGATGCTGGACCATGCCGACGATCTCGCCCGCCTGATCACGCTGGAGCAGGGCAAGCCCCTGGCCGAGGCGCGTGGCGAGGTGGTGTACGCGGCGGGCTTTCTGGAGTGGTTCGCGGAGGAGGCGAAGCGGGTCTATGGCCAGGTGATTCCTTCGCCCTGGCCGGGCCGGCGGCTGTTGACCCTGAAGCAGCCGATCGGGGTGGCGGCGCTGATCACGCCGTGGAACTTTCCCGCCGCCATGCTCACCCGCAAGGCGGGGGCGGCGCTGGCGGCGGGGTGCACGGTGTTGGCGAAACCGGCATCGAAAACGCCATTCACCGCCCTGGCGCTGGCGAGGCTGGCCGAGCTGGCGGGGTTTCCGGCGGGGGTGGTGAATGTGGTGACGGGCGATGCGGCGGCGATCGGCGCCGAGTTGGTGGCGAATCCGCTGGTGCGCAAGCTGTCCTTCACCGGTTCCACCGAGACCGGCAAGCGCTTGATGGCGGCATGCGCCGGCACACTGAAAAGCGTGTCGCTGGAACTGGGCGGCAACGCACCGTTCATCGTGTTCGACGATGCCGATCTGGACGCGGCGGTGGCGGGGGCGCTGGCTTCGAAGTACCGCAATGCCGGCCAGACCTGCGTCTGCGCCAACCGCCTGATGGCGCAGGCGGGCATCCACGATGCCTTCGTCGAGCGGTTGGCGGCGGCGGTTTCCGCGCTCGAAGTCGGCAACGGGCTGACGGCGGGGGTGAGTCAGGGGCCGCTGGTGAACGAGGCGGCGGTGGAAAAGGTCGAGGCGCACATCCACGAGGCGGTGAAGCAGGGCGCTCGCGTGGTCTGCGGCGGCGGCCGCCATGCGCTCGGCGGGGCCTTCTTTCAGCCGACCGTGCTGGCGGATGCGACGCCACGGATGCGGGTCTGCCGCGAGGAGACCTTCGGGCCGGTGGCGCCGGTGATCCGCTTCACTGACGAGGCCGAGGCGATTCGTCTGGCGAACGCGACCGAATACGGGTTGGCCGCGTATTTCTATGCGACCGACATGGCGCGCATCTGGCGGGTGTCCGAGGCGCTGGAATATGGCATGGTCGGCGTCAACGCCGGGGTGATTTCCACGGAGGTGGCGCCCTTCGGGGGCGTCAAGCAGTCCGGCCTCGGTCGCGAGGGCGGCGGCGAGGGCATCGAGGCGTATCTGGAGACGAAGTACGTCTGCATGGCGGATTGAATCCGATGGTCGCCTTGCGTGATGGTGCTATCTATCTGTTCTTATTGGATAAATTGACATGCTGGCGAGTTTGGTCGATGATCCTTGCCCGGTCTGCCGCCGCCGCTTCCGTTCCTTCCACCGCCATGCCCCTGTCCAACAAGCCTTCATTCCGTTGTCTGCGTCCGTCCCTTCTTCCCAAACCCGCGCGCGGCGTTGACGGGCGATTCACGGGGCGGATGCGCCGATGGCGCTTCGCTTTCCCGCTCCACGGACTGGCGGAGGGCGCTTCGCTTTCCCGCCCCACGGGCTGACATGGCACGCCTGCTCCTCGACCGCGAAATGGTCTACGACCCCGTTCTGCGGGGGATCCACGCCTGGAATGCGCTGGCCATCGTCCTGTTGCTGCTGGGGGGGCGGGTGGGGGAGTGGCTGGGGTACACGCCGGAGGCCGCCAGCCTCTGGCGGTTTCATTCGTGGATCGGTTATGGCCTGGTGCTGGGGCTGGTGGCGCGTCTGGTCTGGGGCCTGGCGGGGCCGCGGACCGCCGGTCTCGCCGCCCTCTGGCGGCCGCGCGTCTGGTGGTCGACCCTGCGTCGCCGCCAGGTGTTCAGCGCGCCTGGCGAGTGGGGGCACCATGCGCCGGCGACGGCGGTGTACACGCTGGTGTATCTGCTCCTGCTGGTCATGGCGGCGACCGGCCTGGCGCTGGCGGCCATCGAGCAGGGGCGCGGCCCGCTGTATCTCTGGCTGGGGCATGACGCCACCCTCGGGCACCTGTTCCGCCAACCCCATGAATGGGTCGAACACATCCTCCTGGTCTTTGTGGTGGTGCACATCGCCGCGCTGATCGCGCACGAGATTCGCCATGGCGTGCCGCTGGCGCAGGCGATGGTCAGCGGTTTCCAGTATCGCAAGGCTTCCGGGGACGAGGAATGAACGCGCCGCGCGGCGCCCGGGTCCGGAGCGAGGTCACCTGGAAAGGCCTGGCGATTTTCTCCGTGGTGATGGGGCTGGCCGGTCTCTGGATGGTCAACGCGCCGGCGCATGACGAGGCGCTGTTCCCCATGCCGCGCGGCAAGACCTACGTGAGCGAGTGTGGCAGTTGTCATGTCGCGTATGCCCCCGGCCTGCTGCCGGCACGCTCGTGGCGACAAATGATGGCCGAACTGGATGACCATTTCGGCGAGGATGCCAGCGTGCAGGAGCCGGTCTGGCTGGCGCTGCTGAAGGATCTGGAGGATATGGCCGCCGACGGCGCCTTCGCCGACATGCGCATGCGCCGCATCGCGGCCTCGGTGCCGCTCGAAGCCGCGCCGCTGCGGATCACGGAAACGGCGTATTTCAAGGCGCTGCACGAGCGTTTGCCTGGCCGTGTCTGGAAAGGCCCGGCGATCCGGACCCAGGGCAACTGCGCCGCCTGCCACCCCCGCGCCAACGAGGGTTGGTACAGCGAGCGGGAGATCCGGATTCCACGGTGATACCGGAATGGCCGTGTCATACAAGGGCTCGGTTCGCGTGCCGCGGTGACGCGCGCCATCTCCCGCCCGCGAGAGAAGGGCGAACCGCCAGGCAAGAAAGAACGCCGGCGCTCACGCGCCGGCGTTCTTTCTTGCACAGACCCACTTATGCCGCGGTCTTGTTCCGGCGCATCGCCAGGATGCCCAGCATGCCCAGCGGCAGCAGGAACAGGGTGCCGGGTTCCGGCACGCCGTTGACCTGGCGGTTCTGCGCCAGACGGGGCACGGTGGCGTCCACCCAGATGCTGTCGTTGGCGCAGTTCTGCGTCCAGTGCACCTGGAAGGGGTTGCCGGTCGCCCAGTCGCTGCCGAAAGACGACAAGGGCACGGCGACTTCATAGAAATAGTGCAGGTCGCCCGTCCAGACGCCGTAGTTTTTCTGCCCGACCGTGGTGTAGGCGACGCTGCCGCCGCCGATATCGGTTCCACCGAGGATGGAGGTCGGGTGGGCCGGGTCGGCCAGGGCGATGCTGGCCGCCACGCCGGGGTCGCGGTAGCCGGTCCAGGCGCCGTTGGGTTTCCAGATGCCCAGGGCCCAGTTGACGTTGGAGTAGACATGGCCGGCCGTGGTCGTGGCGCTGCCGAGCAGTTCGATGCCGTAGTCGAAACTGCCATTAATGCCAAAATCGATGGCAATGTCGCCCGCTGCGTATGAATTGCTTGCGGGGTTGTTGACGGTCGTCGGCTTGTGGCCGGTGGCGATGGCGATGTAGAGGCTGGTCTGGTCCCAGGCGACGTAGATCGCCTCGGCGTCGTAGGCCTGGCCGCCGTAGCCGGGGTTCAGGTAGCTGTCATGCTGGTCCTCGACCTTGGAGACGCCCCCCACATTGCTTGCCCAGTCGCTGGCGCCGCCCGTGCGCTGCACGCCCCAGTCGCTGAGGTTGGCATCGATGACGAAGGCTTGGGCGGAACCCGCGCTCATCAAGGCGGCGAAGGTCAGGGCACGGAACACGGGCTTGCTCATGCTGCTCTCCAAATTGTCGGTTGAACAACATTAAGCATCCTTCGTGCCAGGCCTATCTCTCCAATCAATCAAATGGTTACGTGCTTTTTTCGAAAATATCCGGCGGCTGTTGACGATTCAACCGCCATAACTGTCGAAAACAAGTCAATGTGACAAAAACGATAATTTTCCGGTTGCGGGATGGCATCCGCACCGTGGATAGGGGATGCCTTAGGCGCGGTTCCTGTGCGTCGTTTCCGACCCGGACAGGGAGCGCGGGGTCAGCCGGGTGAGTGGATGCTTCGCATCGCTACCTGACCCGTACCGAGCAAAAAAAAACCGGCCCGAAGGCCGGTTTTTCGTACCGAACGCTCGATTAGTGAGCGGCGGCGGGGGCAGCAGCGTCGGCGGCCGGAGCAGCGGCGTCAGCGGCGGGCGCGTCAGCAGCGGGGGCAGCCATGTCGGCGGGAGCGGCGGGAGCCGGAGCAGCCATCTCGGGAGCGGGGGCAGCCATCTCGGGAGCGGGAGCGGGGGCAGCCATCTCGGGAGCGGGAGCGGGGGCTTCTTCTTTCTTGCCACAAGCGGTCAGGGAGAAGGCGAGCAGGGCGGCGAGCAGGACGGAGTATTTCATTTGAGATTTCCTAATAAGCAAAGTTGAGCAGTGAGTTATTCAATCAGCCGGGAAAGCCTTGTTCCCCAACTGATCGCGCGGATTCTAGCAAAAATAATACGGGCCGCTAGTGGCTGACGGTGAAAAGTTTGGGGGTGGGGTCGAGCGCGTGGCCGATACGGTTCTCAGCCCGTTCCGGCGGGGCCGGCGCCCCCCCCGGCCCGGCTTTCAGATCACCTCTCGAGGGTGCTCGCCGAGCAGCAGGAACCCGGCGGCATACCATTCATGCAGTTGCGCCGCGACCGCATCCGCGAGCGGGGCGGCGGGGAGACGGCGGTGGTCGGCGAGGTATTGCAGGCTGGCCCGGGTTTCGGGCGAGGCGGTGATGCGTTCGCCATTCATGTAGTAATGCGGGCCGCGAAACAGGAGCTGGCTGCGGGGGTCGAGCCGCAGGCCCTGTTTGCCGACCGCCTTGGCGAAGGCGGCCGCTTTCAGGGGGCGTGGCGGCGGGTCGAAGAAGATGTGCGATTTGGGTTCCGAGAGATAGCGTCCGAGGAAATCCTCGACGGTGTGCCTGTCCCAGCGGATCGCCTTCAGCATGGCCGCGACCTGGTCCAGCATGGTGCCGGGGATTTCGGCGGGATGGCGCGGCCGTTTCAGGTCGGGGTCGCCATAGATGCCGGTCGGGACGAGGGTGTCATGCAGAT
>CAZONS010000049.1:0-15136 GCA_964581195.1 uncultured Thiobacillus sp.
GGTGATGTGATGGGCGGGTCCCACGCCGCCGGTCTTGGCGTCCTTGCGCAGACCGGTTTCCATCGGGTGGTTCATCAGGCACTTCACGTCGGCGGTATCACCGGACAGAGAGGCGCGGATCTTCATGGGTTCTGCCATTTTTCTATCTCCTGGTGGGTCAGCCGCCGCAGCCGCCGATGGTGACTTTCACTTCCTTGGCGGCGGTGTAGACCTTGCCGCCCGCCTTGACGATGGCGCGCACATTCGAGGTATTGCCCATCTTGATGCGGGTGGAAACGTAGCCTTGCGCGCCGTTGCCGAGGTTGAACACCGCGATCAACGGCAGCGTGTTCTTCTCGCCGAGAATGGTGATGGATTCGGTACCGGCGATGTTGGAGGTGATTTCCACCGGCACCACGGCGCCGTTCTCGGCGATGTCGGGCGCCTTCACGCTGATGTCGCCGCTGTTGCCGGCACCCGTCGCGCCGATGGCGTTCAGGGCGGCATCCACGCTTCTGGCCTCGAACCCAGCCTTGTTCCAGCCGGCGTAAGCCATGCCCGGCTTGAGCAGGCCGGCGGCCACCGCCACGCTCACGACAGCGGCCGCGCCGGCGCCCTTGAGCACTTTCCTACGTTGCATTTCCATCGGTTTCATTCTTGAGGTCTCCTGTCGATCACCCCCGCGAAGCAGCGGGGGTGCTTGCCCACAGCGATATTCGTGCCAAGCCATATCGCCATGAAAAACAATGGGATGGCGAGCATCCCCGGCCATCCGGCAGTTGCTGTTTGAAAGGGTATTGCAAGTTGCAAGCCTCTCTCGGAGCGCGAATTCCTCGTCATACGGCTTTCTCGCCCGCCACCACCGGCAGGGCGAAGGCGCGGTCCCGGATGAAGTGGACCCCTCGGTCAAGACAAATACTGTGGCAATGGTTGCGGGAGATGCCGTGGTCCGGTTTCTCCCGCATGGCGATGCCCAGGTCCACTTCCCGGCCCTGCTTGTGTTCGTCGATGGCCAGTTGCGGCACATGGCAATCGGCGCAATCACCTTTTTCGCCATGCGTGAAAAACTGGAAACCTACGCCATGCTTTTCGCCCTTGCCGTTGGTGCCGGTATGGAACGGGTAAACCATCCTGTATCCAGGCCGGTGCCCCTGTCTGAGGATTTCCATGCATGGAAGATGCGTGTGTGGTAGCGGAAGAAGGGCCGGCGCGGGATGAAGATCATCGCGATGAAGCAGGGAACCAGCACGGTGTTCACCAAGGGATAGCCCAGATCACTACCTTGTTGGAGAAATGGCGGATGGGCGGGGGCTTCGGCTTCCGTGATATGGCGGCACAAGGGGGCGATGACGAATAGATGGCAATAGACCGCTCGCAAACGGCGTCCGTTTGTCTTGCATCGTGTTGATTCGCGTCAAACAGGCAAGAGGCCGGCAGGACGGGTTTCATCCCGGCGTGGATGCTGCTACCGTACCCCAGGTTACTTTCGCGTAACCATTCGAGCGATGAAGCGATTAACTGAAGCCGTCTTGTCACCCTCGGGTAACTCCAACCGCCGCCGTTTCCTCATGGGTCTGGCCGCGGTCGGCCTGGATGCGCTGGCCGGGCCGGTGCACGCGCGGGAGTCGCGCCAGGCAATCCGCATCGGCTTCACCCCGGCCTTCGTCCACGATCAGCATGCCCTGCTCGCGGACTGGCGGGTGTACATGGAGAAGCGCCTGGGTCTGGAGGTCGAGATCGTGCAGCGCGACAGCTATCGCGAAACCATGGATTTGCTGCGCCTGAAGCAGATGGATTTCGCCTGGGTGTGCGACTACCCCTTTCTGCACCTGAAAGACCTGGTGCGGCTGATGGCGGTGCCGTTGTACAAAGGCAAACCGTTGTACCGCTCCTACATCATCGTGCCGGCGGGAAATCGCGGCCTGCATGTCGATGACCTCAAGGATCTGAAAAATGCCGTGTTCGCCTACGCCGATCCGTTGTCCAACACTGGCTATCTGTATCCGCGCTTTGCCATACAGAAGCTCGGCGAGAACCCGCAGACCTTCTTCCGCAAGACCTTCTTCACCTGGTCGCACAAGAAGGTGGTGGAAGCGGTGGCGCTGGGGATCGCCCAGGGCGGTGCGGTGGATAGCTACATCTGGGAGACGCTGGATCGGATCAGCCCGGAATTGACGCGCCGTACCCGCATCGTCCAGCACTCGCCGGACTACGGTTTCCCCCCGTTCGTGGCGCATCGCGACATCAGCCCGGAACTGTTCGCGCGGGTGCGAAACTTTCTGCTCACCATGCACCAGGACGCCGAAGGCGCGGCGTTGTTGAAGCGGATCAATCTGGATAGTTTCAGCAAGGGTGATGCGCATCTCTACGATGGCGTCGCGGAAATGATGCGGGCCTTCGGCGAACATTGAACCCTGGATGCGCTTTTTCCACCTCAGCTTCCGCTACAAGATTCCCCTCTGGGGTGGCGCGCTGATCGTGATCTCGGTGCTGGCGGTGTCGGCGGCCCTGATGTTCAAGGCCTATGAAGACTTGAAGGAGGACGTTCGCATCAGCGCGGAAGGTTTGGGCGGCATTCTCACCAAGACCCTGTTCGCCCCGCTGCTGCACGACGATGTCTGGCTCGCGTTCGAGCAGATCAATGCCGCATTCCACGGCCGCAAACCCGATAACCCGATTCAGCCGGAACTCATTTTCGTGGTGGGGCCAGTGGGCCAGATCGTGGTTTCCACCGCGCCGGGGGAACTGCCGATGCTGGCCGACCTCGAATCCCTCGGCCCAGGCTATGCCGAACTCGCGCGCGCCCTCGACCAGCCCATCCACAAAGATTCCATTTCCTATGACCCCGGCAGTGCACAGCGGGTGTTCTTCGCCTTCCCCATACGCGAGGAAAGCGCACAAGTCGGCACGCTCGTGCTGGCCTATTCCAAGGGGGTCTTTCTACCGCGTTTTCGCGGCCACGCACTGTATGCCATATTGATCGGCGTACTGGTGCTTGCGGTATTGCTGCCGCTCAACTGGTATTGGGGCCAGCGCATGGCGCGCCCGCTGGTGGATCTGGCCCGGCGCATGGGGCGCGCGGTGCATGGCGGCGAGGACATCAGCCCACGCGAAGCGTCGCGCGTGACCTATCCCTATCAGGATGAACTTGGCCAGTTGTTCCAAGCCTACGACGCCATGCTGGTGGAGATGCGGGAAAAAGCCTTGCTGGAACAGGAACTGCTCCAAAGCGAACGGCTGACCGCCATCGGTCGTCTCGCCTCCGGTATTGCCCACGAGGTCAACAACCCGCTTGGCGGCATGTTGATCGCGGTGGACACGCTACGCGAACGTGGCGGCCTGAGCGAGCATGCGGCAAAAACATTGGGCATGCTGGAACGCGGCCTCAAGCAAATCCAGGAAACCGTGGCTGCCCTGCTGGTGCAGGCGCGCGACCAGAGCCGGGCGTTGACGCCGCATGACCTGGAAGACGTGCGTACCCTGATCCATCCCCAGGTGCTGAAGAAATCGCAGCGCCTGGACTGGCGCGCCGAGTTGCCGGAGGACGTACAACTGCCCGCCGCCGCCTCTCGCCAGATCCTCATCAACCTGCTGCTCAACGCGGTGCAGGCGACTGCGGAGCAAGGTCGCATCGCGGTGGAAGTGGCGGCGCGAGATGGCGGCCTGGTGTTCGACGTCATCAACCAGGCCGAGCCGCTGGCCCGGGAGCGCATGCAACATCTGTTCGAGCCCTTCGTCACCGCCCGGGAGGGCGGGCATGGACTGGGCCTGTGGGTCACCTATCAGATCGTCCGCCAGCTTGGCGGCCGCATCGGCGCTGTTTGCGAGGCAGGCGAAGTACGCTTCGAAGTCTGGTTGCCGTTGGAGAAGCCGCAATGAAACAACGTATCTGCCTGATCGAGGATGACGCCATCATGGGCGAAGCGCTGGTCGAACGTCTGGACATGGAAGGCTACGCCTGCGACTGGTTTCAGACCGGCGCGGCGGCGATCAAGGCCTTGGTCAGCCGCGGCTTCGCTGTCGCGGTCAGCGACATTCGCTTGCCTGACATGAGCGGCGAAGCCTTGTTCGAACGTTTGCTGGCCGACGGACTGGAACTGCCGCCCTTCCTGTTCATCACGGCTCATGGCGCCATCGACCAGGCGGTGCGTCTGCTCAAGCTGGGCGCGGCGGACTACCTCACCAAACCGCTCGACATCCCGATTCTGCTCGGCAAGATTCGCGAACTGAGTGAACGCGCCAGCCTGCACGCCAGTGAAACCGGCGCGCTCGGCATTTCCGCCGCGATGCGCCGCATCGAGGCCGCGCTGCCGCGCCTGGCGCTGCACGCCGATACGGTGTTGATCACCGGAGAATCCGGCGTCGGCAAGGAGTGGGTGGCGCGCGCCCTGCACGACCAGTTCGACCCCGAGGGCAGGAAGCCGTTCGTGGCGGTCAATTGCGGCGCGATTCCCGAGAACCTGCTGGAATCCGAACTGTTCGGCCACGTCAAAGGCGCATTTACCGGCGCCATCCGCGACAGACCCGGCGTATTCGAGCAGGCCAACGGCGGCACGCTGTTCCTCGACGAAATCGGGGACATGCCGCTGGCCATGCAGGTCAAGCTGTTGCGCTGCATCCAGGAACGACAGGTCGTCCGGGTGGGCGGCGAAAAAAGCCTGCCGGTCAGCATCAAACTGGTTTGCGCCACACATCGCGATTTGAAAGACATGGTGCAACAGGGCGAATTTCGTGAAGACCTGTATTACCGGGTCCACGTCATGCAACTGCATGTGCCGCCACTGCGTGAACGCAAGGAAGACATACTCTGGCTGGCGGCGCGTTTCTCCAGCGAGTTGTGCCAAGCCAAGGGCCTGCCGCCACGCAAGCTCGATCCGCTGGCGGAACGCACCCTGGCCAATTACCCTTGGCCGGGCAATATCCGCGAACTGAAACACACCCTCGAACGCGCCTGCATCCTGGGGCCGCAAAGCCTGATCACGCCGGAAACCCTGTTTGGTGAATTGGCGCCGGAACTCGCCTGCGCGCCGGATGACACCACGCCCGAGCGGCTCAGCGATTATCTGGCCAAGTGCGAACGCGCCTATCTCACCCACATGCTGGAACTGAACGCCTGGCGCATCACCGCCACCGCCGGCCATCTCGGCATCACCCGCAAGGCGCTGTGGGACAAGATGCGCCGGCTGGAAATCGCGCGACCGCAGGAGTCGGGGAGTGGGATGGCTTAGCGGCATTCAGTGTTACTTCGGAGTAACGGTTGTCATGGACTCAAGCCGTTGAGTTACTCGAAAGTAACGGTTCGCCGAAGTGAGCGCGTTCATCCTGATCCTGACGGGCACGGCCATCCTTTTGATTTGAATCGAAGTATTTTGACCGGCCAGGCTCGTGAACAAGATGAAGTAGCCATGGCATAAGCGTTGCAAAGAGTGGGCCATCACATTGGATGCCGCCCATGAACGCCTTCTCCCTTTCCTACGCGCAAATCAGCGCCATCCTCGGCCGCCAGGGCTACTTCCGCGACCTGGGTGACGAGACCTTGCAGAAGCTCGCCGCCGGCGCGCGGCAGATCAGCATCCGGCGCGACGAGGCGGTCTACGCGCGGGGCGACCCGGCGGACCACCTTTATGTGGTGGTCGGCGGCCAGGTGAAGCTATTCCTGGCCCAGCCCAATGGCGGCGAGAAGGTGGTGGCCCTGGTCCAGCATGGGGAAAGTTTCGGCATTGCCCCACTCTGGCTGGGTTTGCCGCATCCGGCCCATGCCGTCGCCAAGAGCGATAGCCACCTTCTGCTCCTGGACCGCACCGCGCTGATGGCCCAGGCACGGCGGGTACCCCTGTTGGCGGAGCGCATGCTCACCGATTTGTCGCAACGCTTCATGGATTTGATGCGGGATCTGGAGAGCTGCACGCCCCGCTCCAGCCTGCAACGAGTGAGTTGCTATCTGCTGCAACACAGCCCGGAGGCGGGCATGGGCGGCTATGACATCCTGCTTCCCAGCACCAAGCGCGATATCGCCGCCAAGCTGAACCTCACCCAGGAAACCCTCTCGCGCACGTTCCAGGCCTTGGCCAAGGAAGGCGCCATCGAAGTCCAGGGCCGGATGATCCGGGTGCTGGACAGCCGGAAATTGTTGGAACTGAACCGGGTGAACTGCCCGCCAGCCGAAGGGATTCCCGACTGAATTGCTCAACCACGTTGAGCCGTATCAATGGAATACCACGCCGGGAGAGGGGGGGCATCCCAATGTGTTTAAGGTGCAAGCCCGCCGGTAGGTATCTACCAGCGCACCTACAGGAAGTGGAAAGGAGACCCTCACGATGAAAGCCGTTTACTGGCTCGTCGCCTGCCTTGCGCTGGCATCCGCCCCATCACTCGCCGGTCCCACCGAAGCCCTGGCCGCGTCCTGCAATGCCTGCCACGGCCTGAACGGCGTCTCGGTCGGCCCCACCATGCCCAGCATCGGCGGCCTGCCCGAGGCCTACCTGAAGAACATGATGCTGCAATGGAAGAGCGGCGAGCGGTATTCCGCCACCATGGGCCGCCACTTCAAGGGCTACAGCGACGAGGAACTGGCCAAACTCGCCACCCACTTCTCGAAACTGCCCTGGACCCCGGTCGTGCAGAAGGCGGATGCCAAAGTGGTCAAACAGGGCAAGGAAGTCACCGACCGCTGCGAAACCTGCCACGGCGCTACCGGCAGCGAACCGGACGATACGGATACGCCGAAGATGCATGGCCAGTGGGCGCAATACCTGGAACTGGAATTGCTGAAGTACCGCACCGACGCGGTAAAGATGCCCCACAAGAAGATGCGCAACAACGCCAAGAAGCTTGACGAAGCCGATGTTGCCGCCGCCGCCGCGTATTACGGCGCGCAAGCCAAGTAATCCAGGAGAGTCCCAGATGAGCCAATTCAATCGCCGCGCCTTCATCAAGGCCGCCATCGCCGCCGCCCCGGCATCCGCCTTTCTGGCTCTGCCCAACACCGCGAATGCCGGTCGTAAAGCCAGCGTCATCGTGGTCGGCGGCGGTTATGGCGGCGCCACCGCGGCCAAGTATTTGAGGCTGATGGACCCGGCGCTGGATGTCACGTTGATCGAGCGTGAGAAGACCTACACCTCATGCCCCCTATCCAACGAAGTCATCTCCGGCCACGGCAAGATCGAAGATCTGCAAACCGGCTACGACGGCCTGAAGAAACGTGGCGTCAACGTCATCTTCGACGAAGCGGTCGGCCTCGACGGTGTCAGGAAGACAGTCAAGCTGAAAGGCGGCAAGACACTCCACTACGATGCCTTGGTGCTGTCACCCGGCATCGACTACAACTTTTCCGGTGTCGAGGGATACACCGAGGCCATGGCCTATACGACGCATCCGCATGCCTGGAAAGCCGGCCCGCAGACCCTGATGTTGAAGAAAAAACTGGAAGGCATGAAGGACGGGCAGACCTTCGTGATCAGCGTGCCGCCCGGCCCGTTCCGTTGCCCACCCGGCCCTTACGAGCGCGCCTCCCAGGTGGCCAGTTACTTCAAGCACCACGACATGAATCGTTGCAAGGTGATCATCGCCGACGCCAACGATTCCTTCTCCAAGAAGGGCTTGTTCGAGCAGTCCTGGAAGCGGCATTACCCGGGCATGATCGAATGGGTGTCGGGTGCGGCGGGCGGCAAGGTGGTCAGGTTTGACGACAAGACCAATACCGCCTCCAGCGACTTCAACGACTTCAAGGGCGATGTGGTCAACATCATCCCGCCGCACCACGCCGGCAACATCGCCCGGAACGCCGGCCTGACCAACGCCAAAGGCTGGTGCGACGTCGACATGCTGACCATGGAATCCGCCGTGCAGAAGGATATCTGGATCATCGGCGACAGCTGCGTGCATGGCGAATTGCCGGTCTACGCCGCGCCGAAATCCGCGCACATGGCCAATACCCAGGCCAAGGCCGCGGCTGGGGCGATCGTGGCCAAGCTCAATGGTCTGCCCAATCCGGAGCCGTTCTTCGTCAATACCTGCTACAGCATCACCGCGCCGGACTGGGGGTTCTCGGTGGCCCACGTCTACCGATTGCGTGACGACAAGCTGGTCTACATCAAGGAAGCCGGCGGCATCAGCCCGGTAACCATGGACAGCGAAGACGCGCTGACGCTGCAACGCAAGCTGGAGTCCGAGTACGCCACCGGCTGGCTGAAAAACATCATGGCGGACGCCTTCGCCTGATAACCGAACGGCCGTGCGCGGATCGTTTCGCTTCGGCCATGTAGTCCCTGACGTCATGAGGAGATTGAAGATGAACGTTACACGTAGGGGTTTTATCAAGGGCATGGGCGCTGTGGCGGGAGCCACCGGAATGAGTTTCAGCCTGCCCAACATAGCCCGCGCCGCGGAGAAGTCGGAAGCGGCGGCCGTGGCCACCTCGGCGCTGGGCGACAAGGTGGTGAAGTCCACCTGTGTTCATTGCGTCAATTTCTGCGGCATCGAGGCACGGGTATCCGATGGCGTCATCCGCGCCATCTATCCGGACAAGGCCCGCGCCGAATATTACAACTGGGGCATCTGCCCGAAGGGCGCCTCGGGGGTGTTCAATACCTACAACCCCTATCGGTTGAAGAAGCCGATGAAGCGCACCAATCCCAACAAGGGCATGCATGAAGACCCGAAATGGGTCGAGATTTCCTGGGATGAAGCCTTCCAGACCCTCACCGAGAAACTGGCCAGGATCAAGGCGGATAACCCGAGCAAGCTGGTCTGGCACCACGGCCATGGCAAATACACCATTGGCGACCAGTTCCCGAAAGCCTTCTGCGCCGCCTTCGGCACCCCCAACGTCATCCATCGCACCACCACCTGCGAATCGTCGCGCCACGTCGCCGATGAACTGACCTGGGGCTACCACGGCCACCTGCCCGACCTGGAGTACACCCAGCTCTACCTGTCCTTCGGCAGCAACCCCTTCGAGGGCGAGCAATGGTCGCGCTGGCTGGACCACGCCATCATGGACGGCAAGGAACGGGGCATGAAGATGATCGTCATCGAGCCGCGCTTCTCCCATGCCGCCGCCAAGGCCAACGAATGGATTCCGGTGCGCCCCGGCAAGGATGCCGCGCTGATCCTGGCCCTGTGCAAACAGTTGATCGACGCTGGCGGCATTGACGCCGGTTTCCTCAAGACCTACACCAACGCCACCCAACTGGTGGGCGTGGATGGCTTGATCCTGAAGAGTGCCGACGGCAAGCCCCAGGTCTGGGAATCCATCTACGGTTCCGCCCGCGATTATGACGACGCTGCCGTGGATGCCGCCCTCACCGGCAGCTATGAGATCGCCGGCAAGGTCTATCGCACCGCCTTCCAGGTGCTGGTGGATAGCCTCAAGGACATGACCCCGGAATACGCCGAGGAAGTGGCCGGCGTGCCCGCCGCCCGCATCAAGAGCCTGGCCCGGGAGATCGCCGCGGCCGCCAGTATCGGTTCGGTGATGAAACTGGATGGCCAGAACATTCGTTACCGTCCGGTGGTGGCCTACACTTTCCGCGGCCTGTCCTCCAAGGAATTCGGCGTGCAGAACTCGCGCGCCGCGCTGATCCTGAACATGCTGATCGGCAGCCCGGACGCGGTGGGCGGCCTGCATCTGCACGACGTGATGAAGAACCCGGCCTACCTGGAAGCCTCCAAGTGCGAGTACCCACCCAAGCGCGTGGACCTGGCCAAGACCGTGTATTTCCCCCACGGCCATCACGACGTCTGCCAGCAGGTGCAATACACGGTGAACGATCCCAAGGCCTATGGCCTGGGCTACACGCCGGAAATGCAGATCTTCTTCGCCACCAACCGGCCCATGTCCACTTCCGATGCCTTGAAACAACTGGATGGCATGAAGAAGACCTTCAACGTGGTGATCGACATCGTCAACACCGAGACGGCGCAGTTCGCCGACATCGTGTTGCCGGACCTCACCTACCTGGAGGCCTGGCACTTCTCGCCCACCCGCTGGACGCCCAACCGCAAGCACACGGCCATCCGCCAGCCGCTGACCAATGCCTACAACATCCCACACGACGCCACCAGCATTCTGTGGGAACTGGCCAAACGCCTGGGGCTGCGTGACAGGTACGCGGATGAGTTGAACAGCAAGTGGGGCCTGAAGGAACACACCTTCCAGAAAGGCCGCGACTACACCCCGCGCGAGATGGTGGAGCTGCTGTGGGCGGAAAAAGCCCACAAACCGTTCCAGTACGCCCTGGATAACGGCTTCACCGGCAAGAAGGTGGACACCAAGGCGCGTTATCTCTCCGGCCTGGAGGCCAAGTGCAAGGGGGCTGGCAAACCACGCATGAAGCTCTACGCCGATCAGTTGGTGGAGAGCTACAACAAGGTCGAGAAAACGGTCAAAGCCAACGCCATCACCAATATCGATCTGGCCGGCTACAAGGTGGCGTATTCCCCCATTCCCCTGAAGGACCACGCCTTCCCGACCCCGCACCGCGAGGCCACGGATTTCCCGCTCTACCTGATCACCCACAAGCGCATGTATCGCAACCAGGCCGGCAATACCGCCCAGAACCCGATCCTCAACGCGCTGGGGGCTGACACTCAGGAGAACTATGTCGCCGTCAACACGGAGACAGCGAAGGGCTTGGAGTTGAAGGATGGCGACACCGTGGTCATCGAAAGCCGTGTCGGCAAGGCCAAGGGCAAGGTCAAGCTGACCCAGGGCATCCGTCCCGACACCATCGCCGTGTCTTACCACCACGGCCACTGGAGTCTGGGCTTCCCGGACTATGCCAGGAAGGGCACCTGGATCAATCAGGCCATGGAACTGCATCCGGACAAGATTTCCGGCATGAATTCGTTCCAGGACACCAAAGTCAAGCTCTACAAGGCCTAAGGAGAAGACACCATGGCAAAGTTTGTTCGCGTCATCGATACAGAACGCTGCTTCGGCTGCCGCTCCTGTGTGGCCGCCTGCGCGGTGGAGAACCACTTCACGCCGGAATCCCCCTGGAACGTGATGGTGGAATATGAAAGCGGGCGTTATCCCCACGTCGCCCGCAACTTCGTCACCATGAACTGCATGCACTGCGAGCATCCGTCCTGCAAGGCGGCCTGCGACGCGGCCGGCTTCAAGGCCATCAGCAAGAACGAGTTCGGCGTGGTCCTCATCGACTATGAGAAGTGCACCGGCTGCGGCTATTGCGCCACCACCTGCCCCTACGGCGTGCCGCAACTCAACGGCGCCAAGGTGGAACAGCTCTACCCCGGCGCCGAGAAGACGCCTTATGAGCAGATGGCCAACCTCTCGCCCCTGCATCGCAAGAAGGCCAAGACCGTGGAGAAATGCACCTTCTGCTGGCACAAGCTGGAAAGGGCCGTCTCCAGCGGCAAGATCGACCAGATCGGCAAGACGTCGGAGTTCACCCCCACCTGCGACCTGGTTTGCCCGACCCAGGCGCGCATCTTCGGCGACATCGACGATCCCACGAGCGCGGTCTCCGTCTACGTGGCCAGGAAGAAGGCCACGCAGCTGAAGAAAGAGTTCGGCACCGGGCCGCAGGTCTATTACGTCCTCAACGGGGGAGATTACTGAGATGAAACATCTGACTCTCATGGCCGTTCTGGCCGCCGCGTTCGCCACTTTGTCCGCCGGGGTGATGGCGGAGGACAAGCCGATGAACCTGCGCAAGTCCGCCGAAGCCATCCGTGCCGGCACGGTGAATGTGGGCAAGATCCATTCCCTCGCGGAAGAAGGCCGTTTCCACCAGATCCACGTCGAGACCCTGGGCGTGAAGTGTGGCGGCTGCCACAGCAACGACGCCTACCCGGACAACTACCTCTACCTGCGCAAGAGCGAGTTCCCGCAGGTGGTGGCGGGTGAAAAGGTGAAGGCGGTGGAACGCGCGAAGTGTATCGGCTGCCACTCGGAGGGCAACGTGGCGACGGTGTTTTACAACATGAAGAAGTAAACCTGACACCCTTACCCCGAACCCAGCCCTGTAGCGCCGTCTTCAAGCCGGCGCTACAGGGTGCGGAATGCCGTATACCCCACCCCTTGGAACGGACGCACATGAATCAAATCGATTTCACGGCCGCCGCGGAAGACCGCAGCCGTTTTTTCTGGTGGCTGGCGGAATGGTTTCTGCATCCGCCCAGTCAGGAGCAACTTGCCACGCTTCCCGCCGCCGAGACAGCCGCGCCGGAGGCGCCGGAAGATGCGCTGGATCGTGCCTGGCGCGCACTGGCGAACGCCGCGCCTGATCCGGAATCCATTTCGCCGGATGAACTGGGTGCTGAATTCACCCGCCTTCTCTCCGGTATTCAGGAAGGTACGGCGCCGCCACCGCCGTTCGAATCGGTCTGGCGGGAAGATCGTCTGATCGGCGAATCGACCATCCAGGTGATCGAGGCCTATGCCCAGGCCGGCTTCGCCGAGATCGACCTGGACGCCGGACCCCAGGACCACGTCGCGGTTGAACTCAAATTCATCGCGCTACTGGCTCTGCGCGAGGCGGAAGGCCGGCAGGCCAATGACCCGGTTGGCGCGCATCAACGCCTGATCCAGCAGCGCGATTTTCTCCACCAGCACCTCGCCAGCTGGGCGCCGCGCTGGGCCGACGCCATCATCGAACAGGCCCGCGCGCCGCTGTTCGCCGCGCTGGCCGGATTGATCAAGGCGGGAATCGAACAGGCGGGCCAGGAATTGGCTGAATTGACTCATGGATCCGCTTTGACCCCGAAATCCGCTTGATCCATATGCGGCCAGTCGCCACCGGAAAGATCCCCGAATCCCATGCCGAATATCGCCCATGAAGCAGCGCGAGCCGCTGCCGCGGCACTGACCGCCCCGCAACCCGAAACGGTGAGTTATGCGCCGGGAGATTGTGCCTTGCTCATCGGACCCGGCGAAACGCTGCTGAAACGCCTGGAAGTGATGAAACTCACCGGCCTGCGCGCGGCGCTGCTCAGCACCGATGCAACCGAGATGCCGCGCGGTCTTCGCGCCCTGTCCGGTGAACTGGCCGATGTCTTCGGCTGGATGGGCGCTTTCACCGCGTGCATGGCGACGCCGCAAGGCGCGGTGGATTTGTCCCCGTTGTCCTGTCACGACGATGGCCATTTCGACTGGGTGCTGGATTTCTCCGCCCCGCCGAAAGTAACCACCGAAGTGCCGGCGCTGGGCTATTACGCGTTGGCGGGGGATGACTTCCCCGCCCTGAAACGCAGTCTGCTGGAGATCGCCGGCCACCTGCGCGGTGGCTACGAGAAACCACGCTATTTTTCGTTCGACGCCCATCGCTGTGCCCTCAATCGACAGCAGATCGAGGGCTGCTCGGCGTGTCTGTCGGCTTGTTCGGCCGGCGCCATCCGCGGCGAGAAAGAAGCGATCCGCATCGAACCCAACCTGTGCCAGGGCTGCGGCACCTGTGCGCTGGTCTGCCCATCGGGGGCGGTGCGGTATGCCGCCCCCACCCCGGGTTTCAGCCTGACCCGCCTGCGGGCCATGTTGAACGCCTGGCGCGGTGAGGGCGGTGGCCCGGTCGGGGTGTGGATCGTCGATGCGACAGGCGCAGCCGAAACTCCTTCTGATTGGTTGCCCCATGTGGTCCAGGAACCCGCCAGCCTGGGCCTGGAATTCTGGCTTGCCGCCCTGGCATCGGGCTGCAACAGGGTCGCCATCGCGGCGAGTGATGTACCCGCCGCGACCCGGCGCGCGCTGAGCGAGCAATTGGCACTCGGCCAGGCCTTGCTGGCCGGTCTGGGATTCCCATCCGCGCTGGGGCTGGCGGAGAACGCAGACGAACTGGCTGCCATGCCGATCCTGCCGGATGTGAATCCGGCCGAACTCGCCGCCGGCGACGACAAGCGCGTCCTGCTGTTCGCCGCCATCGATGCCTTGATCGCGCGGACGCAAACGCCGCCAACCAGCGTTGCGCTGAACGCGGCGCCGATGGGTGAAGTCCGCATCGCCGCCGACAAATGCACGCTATGCGCCGCCTGCGTGCGCATCTGTCCGACCGGCGCCGTCCAACTGCCCGGCACCACCCTGCAACTGGCCTTCACCGAAGAGCGCTGTCTGCAATGCGGTCTGTGCGCCAACGTATGCCCGGAAGACGCGGTCACGCTGACACCGCGCTTGCTGACTTCGAAGTCGGCGCGGCAATCGTCACGCGTCGTGGCCGAAGCCGTGCCTTATGCCTGCGCGGAGTGCGGCAAGCTGTTCGCAACCCAAGCCATGATTGAACGCAGCCGCGCCATGATGGCCGGCCATCCGATGTTTCAGGGTGAACGGGCGCGCCTGATGACGCTGTGCCCGGATTGCCGGCAACGGGCCATGGCGGGCGTGCCGGCTTAGCCCAACCGGCCTTCGATCCTGCTCCCGTCCGGCGCGCCGGCGGCCGGTCAAGCCAGGTGTCAGGCGGGGTGCGGCATGAAGACTCAGCAGCAGCCGCCGCAGCAACCACCCGTCGCCGGCGCCAGCCAGCCCGCGATCTTGTCGCGATCCGGCACGCCGCCGGCATGGACGACCTTGCCGTCGACCACCACACCGGGGGTGGTCATGACGCCGAAGCCCAGGATGGCGGCCATGTCGGTGACCTTCTCCAGTTCGATCTTGACGCCTTTGGCGTCGGCGATGTCGGCGATGAGTTTGGCGGTGGTTTCGCAGTTGGCGCAGCCACTGCCGAGGACTTTCACGTTTTTCATGAGGAATTACCGAGGGTTACGGGGGAGGGCAGTGTAGCGCCGGCATGCTTGCCGGCGCCTTGACATCGGTCGGTCGCTGGTAGTCCATTCCGCCAAAAACGGCGACAAATGAAATGGATGGCTTGTTTCGTCAGGCGAGGCGCGGCCCCGCGGCCGTATGGGGTATACGACAAGGGGACGCAACGACGCATGGCGAAAAAAGACGCCGTTTAATGTCATCGTTTTGGCGGAACGGACTACCCGCCGGTTCAACAGCAGGATTGTCCCGACTTGGTCGGTGTGCAGCAGGCGCCGCTGGTTTCCACCACGGCGATGTTGGCGAAAGGGTCGACCGGCAGCTTCGGCTTCGCTGGCTGGAAGCCTTCGCCGTAGGCCGCGTCGAAGTTGGCATCCAGGGTCTGTGCCGCCTCGTCACGGATGTGGCGGGCGATCTCGATCACGGTGTCGATCTGTTCCTTCG